>JAAYQC010000028.1 GCA_012519515.1 Bacteroidales bacterium
ATCAGGAGTAAATAACCAGACAGTGACAGTAACACAAGCTGGTACATCACCAACTCTAATTGTATCACCAGCGAACCAGAATGCTTCGTCTTCTTCCGGAACAGTAAGTTTTGATGTTGCATCGAACATAACCTGGACAGTAAGCAGTAATCAGACCTGGTGTACAGTTACTTCCTCGGGAACAGGTAATGGAATTATCACTGCTACTTATCAGACCAATACGGGACCTGGTACAAGAACAGCAACAATAACAGTTTCAGGATCAGGAGTAAACAACCAGACAGTGACAGTAACCCAATTATGTAGCTCTCCAGAACAACCAGGGTTGATAGCTGGCAAGACCAGGATTATTAAAAATTCAACAGAAACCTACAGTATACAACCGGTACCTGGGGCATCATCGTATACATGGGTATTACCAATGGGGTGGAATGGTAATTCAACATCTACATCTATATTAGTTACCACAAATGAAGATGCAATCAGTGGAAATATCTCAGTGGTTGCAAATAATGACTGTGGTTCAAGTGAACCTGGTATTTTATACGTTGAAGTGGGGGATTGTGTTACTCCACAAATCTTTCTCAAATGGGATGATGTGCTGATTTGTTCGAATATTGACAACATATTTCTAAGTTATCAATGGTTTAATGGAACAATATCAATCCCGGGAGCAAATGAACAATATTATGTAACATCAAAACAACCAGGCATCTATAAGGTTGAAACGATAGATATAAATGGCTGTAGAGAAATGTCAAATGAGATTACGGTAACAGGATCAAAATCACTGACATTATATCCAAATCCTGCAAAGTCGTCATTTACGGTAAGCATAATTGATCAGCCTGTTGGGAAGGTAAATCTTAGAATAATTAACTCGACAGGTATGAAAATAATGGATATTGAAACTGAAAAAGCTGACATTGAGTTCTTGAAAGAAATACCTTCCGATGATTTAGAAGAAGGTTTTTATATAGTACAAGTTATTATTGATCAGACATATTTGTATAATTCAAAAATCCTGATAATAAAGTAATTACTGCCATGAAACACATGTATTGTAAAATAGTTATTTGTTATTTTATATTGGTATTTTTTATTCCAACCAATGTGAACTCCCAGAGTATGATCAATAAGTACTGGCGACCATATTTTTGGTTTGTTGGAGTAAATGCAGGGATTTCACAAACAGCTTTGTCAAATCCTAGTACTTCAACAACACCGGGGATTGATCTTACAAAAAAGAATTCGTTCTTAGTATCTGTTGAAGCAGGCTACCTTCTTTCGAAGTATTATGGAATATCTACCGGACTGGGATTTAGTCCATATTTCACTCAGCTATCTCTTAACCAATATTCAAACACATTTAATACCATCGATTCAGAAAATGAAACATATGAGAGAAGAATAGTTGGTAACAATATAAAAGAGAATCAAAGAATTTACTTCCTCGAAATTCCTGTAATGCTTAATTTCTTTTTACCTATGTTCAAGACAAATGGATTTTATCTTCAGACCGGCCTGAATATGTCCATGCCGATAATAAAAACATACTCAAGTACTGGCATTTATTCATATTCAGGTTACTATCCAGCCTATAATGTAACTCTGAATGATATCCCGTATGAAGGATTTAAGAGCAACATTGATTGTAAGGATGAAGGAGATTTAAGAATAAAAAGAATTAATCCTGAATTAGTCGCAGTTGGCGGATATTATTTTTACCCTGACCCCCGTGTGAAGATGTCCTTGGGCTTATTCTATAAAAGAATGTTGACTGATATTTCTGATTATTCCAAAGGTCAGCCATTTCATCTTTCCATTGAGGAAAATCAAATAAGAAGTTTGATGGAAGGTAGTGAAAAGACAACTGCAAATTCAGTTGGAATAATGATTTCTCTAAGATATTTCATTAAATAGTCAAACCTTAAAAATTCAAGTTTGGTAACACGTAAGCATTTGGCTAGGTACCATATTGTCATGAAACCCACATGTATTGCATACACAAACACTTATGTATGTAATTATCAAACATATGCGGTTCCCCCGCTTGAGCGGGGCAGGCTATCCGACCATTAAAATAAATTATATTCGGATATAATGATGTTCATTGCCACCTGAGTATAGGATGGCTGCATTTTCCGCTACATTGTAGTTACCGAAGAACAAATAATTTTTCCTTCCCAGAGCCGAAGGCCTGATGGCATATTCAAACAAGTTGTTATTAATCTGGTACCTTTCGTCCGGATTCTATTTCGAAAGTCACCGGAACAATAAACAGGTATGGGTAAGTCTTATACGTTCTGTTGTTATTGGATTTTTACTTTTCATAAATACTTTATATTTCAATAGTTTACCAAACAATAATCTGGGGCTTTTCATCTTTCAGATCAGGTGAAAGCATTCCACTTTTGGCATTAATATAAGTTGGATCACAAATGAAATATTTATGTTCTTGATAAAGAATATAGTCCCCATTAAATTCTTCTGGGAAATTGACAGCTAATGTTATATGATCATTGAATTCAAGGCCAACGCAGGGTAATCCAGTGAAATATGTCACTAGTTGGCCAAGCAAAACAGTTCGGTCCTCACAATCGGAATATGGATAAAACAGACTTTCCTCAGCAAACATATAACGTTCTTTTCCAAATTGTTCCTGGTCAGTCTTGTAAGGAATGGCTTTTTGAATAAATGCTAACAGAATATTTATCTTTTCAATACTAGTCTTTCCTTGAAATATAGGTATGAATAGTTTACTAAGAGTGGTTAAAATGGAAGATGAAAGAGGCAAGTCAAAATAAATATTTAGATCACATTGGGGATAGATATTTAAAAAATCCAAATACTCTTTGTTAAAAACAAGATTCACTTTTTCTTGATTAAATGTTAATTCACGCTCTTCAATCTTCTCACTGCTAATCAATGGGATTCCTGACAATTTAAATGAAAACGCCTTTGCATTATTAGTAAAAAAACCTTGATAAGTCTTTAAATGATCAGGTTGATTTTCTTCATAATTAAGTACATAATAATGTATGCCTTTATCTGTCAAATAAGGTATACCATATAATACTTCTTTAGAAGGGACCAACAAGAATAATGACTCATTATTGAATCCCACTTTTAAACAGTAACCACTTTTTATTAATGCATACCAAATAAAGAGAATTTCTTCATTCTTATTGCTAAATATACTCTCCGCTGCTTTACTCAAGATCAAGTAGTATCCCCAATCATTAAAATTAGATGTCACTTTTATCTTTTCAAACTCATTAATATTATAATCCCAAATTATATTATTGGTTAACAATTCTTTATAGAAAGTATAAATGGACTTTTCATTTAAACTTGTTAGTTTAGGCAACTTGGTGGGATAATAAAATAGATTAGTATTTGAACCAAAAATATTTATTGACTTAAGTATTGCATTGGATTTAAAACCTTTGATTTTAAATTCTTGTGTTACAGTATCAATAAATAATTCTTTTTCATGAATAACCAAAGAAGTCTGATCAGCTATAATGGAATTAGGACTTTTTTTTCCATCCAGCGACTCAACCTGGAAAATCGGTTGATCCTTTGGTTTGGGCTTTACTGGCTGAACGTTTTTAAAGATATCGAATTCCTGCCAAGTTTGTTCTAAGAACTTCAAAAAAGCAGAATCATTCTGAGATTTGAATTTATTAAAATCATATTCAGCGGATTTGCGATACTTTTCAAAGTCTCTTAAATAAGCATTGAATACTGTATCAGTCTGAGCCTGTACAATATTGGCAAAAATTATTATTATAAATACTGTCGCCTGCCTCTTCATTTGGTGAGAGATTGTTCATAATTCTCGGGAGTTTCTTTCAGTATAAAATCCCCAGACGAAGAAGTTCCAGAAATTTCCCACTTGTACAAACCTGGTCTGATCTGTTTTAAAGGGATCGTTATAGAATCAGTTTTTAATTCAAATTCAAGTACAATCTTATTGTCAGAATCCTTTATAAATACATGTAATACATTTATTACTCCTTTGGGGCGGTAAATAATTAAAGTATCAAGAGAATTATACTCGATAGGCATAATATAATAGTTTCCCTTTTGAGGCTGGACGATTTGTTGCACAGGTGAAAGAAGAGTTTTATTAGTATCTATTACTGAATTTGAAATTTCGTTAGTTATCAATTTATTATCTTTTTGAATGACTAACAGACCAGCAATTCCTAAAACAATAGCAATTGAAGCAGCAGTGTAATAGAATGTAATTCTTTTCTTCCTTTTTTGATTTATAACTAAAAGTTCCTTAATATGTTTGTTCGTTGTACTATATTGTTCTGATTCTACCCAGTACTTTTGAATCTTAGAGCGAAAATTGAATGCTTTTAAGAATTCTTCATCATTTTCTAATCTATTAAGGAATTGCTTTTCTTCTTCAGTTGATAAGTTCCCTAAAATAAAGCTTTCAATTAAATCAAAATCAATCTTATTGTTCATTTTTTAATTAAGAAATTCTTGATATTTTGGGTGACTTAATGTAAGTTCTCGTAACTGATCAAGACAGCGTTTAAAGCGTTGTCTGGCATTTTCAGAGGTAATATTTAATTTAATCGCAATCTCATTAAAACCAAGTAATTTATTGCGCTCAGCTTCTTTCCCCTCATCAGATTGTTTAAAACGTAAATCAAGAATTTCACGACAACTTTTTTCTGTTTTTTCTTTGATTTCGCTTATTAAAACTAACAGGTCGTAATAATCATCATCTTCTATTTCATCAATAATTTCTCTCCCTTCAATTGTTGTTGTTTTATGGTTGGTTAATATTTTTAAACAGATATTCCTACAGATTCGATTTAGATACGTTGATAGAGAACTCTCGTTTTTAAATCTGCCAGCTCTTATATTAACAATAAGTCTCATTAGTCCCTCTTGAAAAATATCATCAGGTTCAAGTAAGGTATTCCGCAACGAAAAAACCATTTTCTTTATTGGCGTATATTGTGCTCTAATAAGGGTATTTATTGCCCAATCCTCATTATTGTTTATTCCAGAAATAATATCCTCATCTGTAAAGGAATGTTTATTTATGTTTGGGATGAAAGATGATATCATGTGATTGTCTTATTACTTTGGTCTTATATCGAATTTATAAAATAGTTAACAAAGTCAATGTACCTCAAAATTTATACGTTCCGGCAGACCAGGAGAGATATAAAGTGTTTCTAAGGTGTATGGTTCATTTTCCTCATAATCAAATATTGAGTTATCATTTAGATCCCAAAAAACAATTAATTGATAAGTTTCTTTTGATGGTAAACTGCTTGTTTTGTAAGTAATATTTTGGACATTAAGATTAACAGGGGTATCTGTAATTTTCAAGTAAAAATAAGGCGTAGCATCTCCAACACCTGAAATATCTAAAAATACATTATGATTCCCAGTTTTTGACCCATTATAACTAATTATTCCTTCTGCCCAACCGTCATCTGTTGGATATGATTTATCAACTACATAAATGTTAACTTTTGGAACTTCAAAACCTATAAGATCAAGGGTAACAGGGGCAATATAAGGTTCATATTCCTCCCAGGTCTCTGAATCATTCCAATCCCAGAAACCACTTATTTTATATAATCCGGGATTAAACTTAGCATGACTGATAAACGATTTGCCTGTCCTTAATTCATAATCACCTTGGATGTCTAGTGATATAGAATTAGATAAAGTTTTGTTATTTGATTCAATAACAATAAAGAGTTTATGTGTAAAATTAACAATATTTGCTTTTGCCGTTCCGGAGTAAGTTATATAAAATTCTATATTTTGTGCTGAGGGTTTTTCTTCAGGACCCTGTACGTTATCTTTTTTACATGAACTATTACATATAATAAAGAAACCACTAAGGAGGCAGATTGAAAACAATTTTAGTCTCATCATAATAGATTATTTGTCCTGCTTTTTAAGTTAATTGGAAAATGGATGTATTTTTTTCATTTATCTGTCTTTAATGCATCGCACTGCCCATCCGATATTCACAGAATTAGGAAACATTTTTGCATAATACCAGGGATTATCAAAAGACAATCCCATGTTATCAATTGTTGAAGAATTCCTTATCCTCTGAGATGACCACATTATAAATTCTTCTCCTAACTCTGTAAACGAACCATCTTCATTTCTTGTACCACTTGGTAAAGCCGTAAAACCACTTTCGTTAGTTGCGCCATAATTAGGGGCAGACCAATGGGATAATCCACTTTCCTTTAGTTTGCCCCCTACGTCTCCTTCAGTACCTCCCAGATAACTTATAAGTAAATTTATTTCGAAACTAGTTGGAATATGCCATCCATCCGGACAAATACCTTTAATTGTTCCAAATGACTCATAATCATTTGGTGCATTATATTGCATCATTTCATCCCATTGATATAATCCACCATATATATCGCAGTTGGTAATGAGGTTATTATAGCTATATTTCTCTATAATTCCATTATTTGTTTGATCTAAAGATCCATCAATCGGGATTCCCACCCTCAAATTTTCAGCCATCCAACATTGACTCCCTATCTGTACCGTTTTATATACATTCCCATCTTTATCTGTGACAGTCGGAGAATCTGGACAAGGAATATTCATTACCTTTTTATTAACCTTTATCAAGTCAGGCTTAATTTTAGTGCCAGAACCATCAGAGTTACTTGCTGTTAAAGATACGGTGAAAAGACCTTCATTTACATAAATATGGGTGGGATTTTGTTCAGTTGATGAAGCTCCATCTCCAAAGTTCCATAGCCATTCTGTTGGATTATTTGTGGTTATATCATTAAATGTGATTGAGGTTCCTTCCATAATACTTATATAGCTTATATTTTCATTATTTAAAATGAAATCCGCAACTGGTTTATATTTAATATAAACTATCGTTTCAGCATTTGTTGAACTACCGTTATTGTCGTATGCGGTTACAGTAATATTATAACTCCCCGAGTTTTCTCCGCTAGTATCCCAATTAAATTGGCAGGGGCTCCCAGAACATGTACTTTTTTGAATGCCATTAATTATAATTGATATTTTACTGAGTTCTCCATCAGGATCATTAGCGATTACAGATATAGTTAAAATATCACCACCATCTATCTCATCTCCATTTATTGGAAATATAATTGAACAGGTCGGTTCCTCATTTGGATTATCTTCACATGCATAAAAACCTGTGAGAAGAATACTGAACAGTATATAAATGTATAACTTAATGATTTTTCTCGTTTTCATGATACGACTAATATAAAAACAAGGTATCTTATAAAAATTATCACTTTGTTTCTCTAACCAATCTAAATCCTTCATATGGCCATGCAGGCTCTGTACCTTCTCTTTCAATAATTGTGTAATCTCCATAGTAACAATCTCCTCCACGAGTCACTTTCTGTTTGCCGTTTGCTGGTCCTTGTGGGTTAATCTTTTGGCTAAGGTCATATTCTCCATACCAATCCTGGCACCACTCCCTAAGATTGCCACTCATATCATATAATCCAAGTTCATTTGGTCTTTTTAATCCCACTGCATGGACTTCATAATTACTATTATTACTATTCCAACCAACCTCATCATAATTATTTCCACCACTATAAATATATCCTTGGCTTTTATTCCCTCCACTTGCAGCATATTCCCACTCTGCCTCTGTTGGTAATCTTCCTGCTGCCCATTTACAATATGCGTCACCTCCATACCAGGTAGTTCTATGTACAGGATATTTTTCTTTACCTTTTTTGGGGATAAATAGTCTGTCAATATATTCTATCTGGCAATCTTTATCTAATTTAATATATGCAGTATTTCCAAAGGATCCATTACTGCCACATTTAATAGAATTCAAAAAGACACAAAACTGCTCATTCGTAATTTCGTACTTACTTATTTGGAAATCATTTATGTATACATTATGGGACGGATCTTTTTCAATATTAAAATAACCACCAATGACTGAAATCATTTCGACACCTCCCGTATAATCCCCTGGATTATTAAATTCATGATTGTCACATGAGTAAAACAAGAGAAGTATTGCACTAATGTCAACAAATCTAAAAAGTTTCATAAATTATATGTTAGTTTTTTAAATATCTCACGCTTGCACCTATTTTCAAACTACAATCACTTATTGTTAATTCTTCATCATTCCATATATAATAACAATCGCAAGAGCTTGTGAAGTTTTGCCATTCTTGTAAAGTCATCGCTCTATCAATAGCCCATTGGGGAAGTCCAGACCAAAACAATGAAGACACGCAGTTGAAGGAACCTAGAACTTTGTAACAACCAGGCAATACTGAAAATCCACTTTCATTGGTGGCATCACCAATTCCATTAATTCTTAATTTATCCCCGGCAATTAAAGAGCCTCCAAGGAAATTAATTAATTTGGACCATTCTTCATCATTTGGTAAATGCCATCCATCAGGTGCTAATGTGTTGGCTGTATACCAATCATACAAACAACCATATTTTAGGTAATCCGTTGTTTTTTTTGCTTCATCAACATTATTACCTGAGTAACCCTGGACCCAGATGCCACATTCCGTTTCAGGTGAGCAAATATAAGGCATATAGGCAAAGTTTTCAGCCATCCAGGTTTGATCTCCTATTTTTACCCATTTATAAATCTTGCCATCGCGGTTATCAATGAAGGTACCCGTGGGATTTCCCTCTGGTGTTTTTTTAATTATTGATTTATAATCACTTAAATTGTCCCCGGCAATGGCACGTATTCTATAATTATATTCCGTACCGGGTTTGCAATTATAGTCAATCCAAAAAGTAGTAGTATTTCCTAGATTTGCGGCTACATCCAATTGCCAATTTCCAGTACTTTCTTTTTTATCTATTTTAAATCCATCTATTGAAGCAGTTGGGGATTTCCAATGAAGTTTAATTACATATGGACTAATAATTTCAGCTGATAAGTTTTTTGGAGAGAAATCAAAGTCCGTATTTGGATCAAATGGATTATTATAATCTCCATCGCATGAGCTTAGTAAGATTGCAAAAATAATATTAATGACTAGATGTTTTTTCATAGATTATTAACTAAAAATCACACTTCATGGTAAAATAAAGGTTGTTCTGAAAAGATGACAATTGTAAATTATACTGCTTTTTTAATTTTTGTTGCTTTGAAGATTTAATAATAAAACCAATAGTGCTTAAACCAGAAATACCATATGCGACCGGTGATATAATATCAAGTCTTTCAATTTTTTTTCGAATTTCTGAAGCATCACTGCCAGCATTTTGATAATCTTTATAAAGCATATTTGATCTTATTAAAGAGTATGTACCTACTCCTGCGAATGATATTGCAGAGGATAGCCAAATATGACTTTGTTTTTTGTGTTTTTGAATAATATTGGCTGGATCTTGTTGAAGAGTTAAATCAAGATTTGTATTTTTATTCTCAAGTATGCTGATGTCTCTCTTGATGGATAAATAGCCATCTTTTTGGATTTGTATATTATATTGCCCAATTAGGAGAGAAATACTTGAGGGGGTTTGTTGATCATTTAATTTATTGTTTATGTATACTTTCGCCCCCGAAGGACTAGAATTAATTATTAAATTGCCAAGAATTGGTTTAGGATTTAAATTTATGTTCTTTGTTTCTCCAGGGTTAAGTATGACATTTATTTCCTCATCATAGAAATTTTCTTTAGTTGCTTTTATTCTATATTCCCCCTTCTTTAATTGGATTGTACAACTGTCATTACCAATTATTTTGTCATCGAGCCAAATAACAGCCTTTGATGCATGTATTATTATATTTCCAAATTCATCCGTAATAGTCAATTCATACGTTTCTAACTCTTTCAATTTATCTCTTAGATTAAATTCAAAAGGGATGTATCCTGCTCTGCGAATTACAACTCTATATTCATCAGGAGATAACCACACCCATGTTTCTCCTGTTTTTTCTTCCAAAGCTTCATAGCCTTTCCCGGTTTCTATAGTATAATTCTTGAAATTATGCTTTATTATTAGAACTGCGCAGTTCTGACCATTTACATCTCTTTTTCTATATATTCTTGCTGTAGTATTTCCCTCTAGATGTTTGAATTCCTTTAAAATAAGTTCTTGTGAACTGGAATGAAATGCAAATGAAAAAATGAAGAAGACAATTAATATTGATTTATATAGATTAATATTCAGAATTTTAATTTCCATATATAAGGTTTTATAATATCATAAAAGGGAAATCTTCCAATCCATATATCGATCCATCATCATTTTTGCGGGGTTGCCAAGTTCTTACGTGTATTATAGGATTAATAGTATCTCTTAAGTCAACCATTAAAAAAAGATAACCCTTATCAGCATAAGTATCAGAAGCGTAATGTTGTGCAATCTGAATACCATAAATACTCAAATCTTTGTCGGCTTTTTTTACAACATTATCTTCAAAATGAATGTTAATAAATTCATTGGTTGTAAATATTCTTTTTAATCTGTTTATATACTCACTTTTTGTAAGTCTTTGATATTTAATTTCATCTTCTGAGAGACCTGAAAAATAAAAACTATCTGAGCTTTTATATTTCTTTAAAACGTTTCCGACTATTATCAATGCATCATCATCAAAGATTTTTTGAATGAAATCAATATTTTTTAGACAATATGCGGTTTTGTAGTCTTCCATAAATTTGATGAGAAAATACTTTTCTTCCAGAGTGGCAAACCTTTCATCTTTAGATAAAATGTCGTTGATTGCTATTTGTCCTAATGAAAAACTTATATTATTAATTTTTCCGGTTTCATCGAAAATAAGTATAACATCTTCAATGAATTGGCGATTTTTTGTAAAAGTGAATCGCATTGGGATTGAGCGTGCAATGAATTCGTTGTTAACTCTTATAATTTTTAAATCATTATCGTTTTTAAGAAGAGTGGCATTTCCATATTTTATTAATTTATTAAAAGCATCTAATCCCTCATTTGTAAAGATGGAAACATCAATTTTAGATCTTTTTTGTTCTAAATCCGTAATAAGTTTTTGAAGACTTAAATCAATTGCTTTCTTAATATTATTGCTTACGTCATTTATTTCATCAGTAGAGATTCTGGCATTTTTTTCTTGAGAAAGAGATTTTAATTGAGTTTTGATTTCGCAATTACTAAAATATGGAAGGTCTAGTTCAGATGACAAAACACTTTCAACCTCTTTGTCGAAGAAAGCTTTATCTTTATACATATATTCTATTCTGAAAGTCACATCTTTGTAATTCTCTGCATCTTCTCCATAATACTCTACAAAAGCAAATCCATTATTTGCACTAATAATACTTGACCATGCATTCTTGTATTTATAAGTATAATCCAGATTCTGAATATTTTGGTTTTTATATTTTAATGCGAGAGTATATTTTACGTATTTGTCTTCAGGATTATAGTTTTGTTCTATGACATCAATTTTTATGTTTGAGAATATTTCATTAATACGGTTTGGTACAAATACTTTTAATAATGAACTATCCTGATCATCATAAAATTTCATAATGTTATAATCTGGATGGCTCCTTAATAAGACATCTGCCCAATAAAGATTTCTGAGAGCATCTCCAATCTGTAATTTTGATTCAGCATGAATGCCTGCTTTAGTATATTCAATAATTGCATTTTCTCGTTTGTCGAATATTTTGTGCAGTTCTTTCTTTGAAATATACCTGATTACTTTATAGAGACCACCTTCTTTTTCTTCAAGTCGAAGAGCATTAGTCAGAGTTGCAGAGGAATATGTCTTTACTATTGATCTCGCATACTCTTTATAATTTCCACTACTTTCTGTTCGGATTAGTATTAAACTATCTTCAACATTAACACTGATCTGACTGATCAAATCACTAAGTGCCATTTGATCAGCCTTTTCATAAATTTCTGACTGCCCAAATCCATATAAATATAAACCTGATTCTCGGATTTCATTTATAGACTGGGCAGTTAGAAGAGCATTCGTTAAGCTTAAAAGTATAATCTGACCAATTAAATGTTTTATAGAAAGCCTAATTGTCATTTTTATTGATCTTTCCGTTTTTCTATTTCTTTTTGAAGTTCTTCTTTAAATTTTTCATAGTCATAATCCAATCTTATTTTTTTCTCGTTGGATATTTCATCATAAACAGATTTACCAACATTTTCAACAGACATTTCAATTCCGACCCATACTTCATAAACACCAGATGACAATGTGAAACTCTTTTCACATATAACATTTATTCCCGAGAGCTTCTTGTCAGTAACCTGCCGGGTAATTGCTTTTGTCACCTCCTTAAAATCTTCCTTGTTACCTACATCATATTGATTTGCATAAGAATCGAATAATGAATTCACATTAATTTCAATTTTTTGGGCAAGGGCATTACGAGCTAAACCGTTCGCTTTATCTTTTGCGAACTGATGATTTGGACTTGTAGCACTCGCCGTAGCTCGGAAATAATCTTTTGTATTTTTACTGAAGTCAGCGCACGGAATTATAAATTCCTCTCGTGTTTCACCAGAAGCGGTTTTTTTTGTTATTTTTCTAGAACTGCTACATGATGCAAAAATAAGGATTGCAATACCTGCAAAGAGCATAATAAACTTTTTCATGATAATTAATTTAAAATGTTTCAGTATTTAGTACTTGAAACAATTGAAATGTGACAATTTTTCTGAATTTTATTATAAGCTGACTTGTTGTGCGTTTAAGATACCGAGGCATTTTAAGTGATTTAAAAGTTTATCATTCTTTGAATTAATTATATTGCAAGAGAGTAACAGCAGTAATCTTCGACAGGATACAAACCGATAATTCGAACGCGTTTGTTACAATAAAGATCTGACGACGATTTCTTAAAACATTACTGATTAACCAAATATCAATTAAATGAGTTTCTTATCCACTATTAATAACAAGGTGTAAAATTATCCTATTCCAGGTTCTGGACAATACTTAATAGTAATGAATCCAGATACTTAATTATAATGAACTTGTGATATAGAATAACTAAGTGCCATTAATTAAAAGGAGTCTGCCTGACAATTACTGAGGGCTACTCTTCAGAGATGGACCTGGTGCTGTTGTCCTTTACCACTGGCAAAACCGGGACTATCGAAAGACCAGTTCTCAAGACTGGATTATATTGGGATTCCTGGCACTTGGGGCAATAACTCGGGCGTCGTCCTAGTAAGATGATACCCCACAACAGGCACAATACTGGAAGGGCTGACTTCCTGTTGATTACTCTGATATGGTTTCATATATAAAAGTCCAATGTCCTTGGGTTTTATCAGGAGCTTTCTGCGAAAGTTCGAAACCAGAGAGATAAAAACACGGTAGGTGTAACCAAAGCATTGAGAGTTATACCGAAGCGCCGTTAATTTAGTACATCCGGAGTGCTTCGTACTGTTTGTGAGTCACCAAAGCGGGAAATTCGTATTACCCAGTATATCCTCTGATCACGGTGTCCAAGTGGGAATCGCGTACCTCCTGTTTTGTCTAACAGCTTATCGATGCTTTTCAGATTACGACTGAGGTGTCTCAACTGTTTCCCAATTCCTTCGCGTATTTCCTTTTTTACTCTTGTTTTTTTTCTGCCAGATTTCGATACTCTTCCCTGACTATACGTCTGTATGTGCGTGGTTTATCTTTGATGGCCAGCTTTTTGCAAAGTGCGTCAATCAACCTTTCACTTTCTTCTATGCTCCTGGAAAGAAGACCAATATCCGTTGGATATGCTATCATCGATCGGCCACAGTGGCATCCATGATCAGCTTACCTTTATTCTTTGCCGACTTTCCTTTTGTCCTGCTTACCTCTGAACTTCCGGTTCTTTTTACATTATCTTCTTCAGTGTCACCACATAATTTGTTCATTGTCACATCATTGTCGTGGTCCTTTTCCGCGGCATCTTCTTTATTTTCAGACCTAAGTATGATCTGACGGGTTATCGCATCAAATTTATCTGCTCCCAAACGGTAACATAGTGTCGTGAAAAGGGTACGGTCAAATACATCTTAATATTTATATTCTCTCAAGCCCAGAAAGTACTGCATATAAATATTTTCACGGATAGCTTCTATAGTCTCCCTGTCATCAAGCTTCATCTTAGCTTTATTATCATGGCTCCTATTACTATCCTGGCGTCTATGGAAGGTGCTCCCGTATTGGAACTCATCGAACGGTAATAGATTTTTGTCAATGCATCCCAAGGCATTGATTCCCCAAGTTTTACCCACCTGTTCTCCTTGTGAAGCCTTATTTCGAATGGCGTTTTAAACTATTCGATGGTCATTTGATGTTGAGAAGTATATCTGATCATAAATGCATGGATTTTTGATGATAAGATACAAAAACCTTGCAATTATTCATCGAAAATCTATGTATATTATTAACATTCAATTGTTTATAACTTTTTTACCAAGCCTTAAATTAACCCAGACGCAGAAAAAGCTTCTAATTATCCTTGATGCATCGGATAGAAAAACCAAACTTATGATTGGCATTATATCTATGAAGATTAGCATGATCATTTGAGAGAGACCTAACACCGCGATTTGAAACATCATTGTATAATGTTGAAGACCAAAACTGTGTTCTTAAATAAAGCATATTAAAAGTTCCATCATATGAACGTCCTCCTGACGGCAGTGCCATGAATCCTACTTCATTAGTCGCATCAGTGTTTGGACTTTGCCAGTGGGTCAATCCATCTTCTTTTAGTTTACCACCTGCAATTGTGCTTTCCCAATAATTATCACCCTCGTTATATACTGCATTTGGGTCAAGAAATAAAGCTAATTGATGCCATTCTTCATCTGTTGGTACATGCCAACCAGTTGGGCAAACTTTTCCTGAATTAACTGCATATGCATTGTATAGTGCTCCAAAGGTTGTTTTATATGCTTCATTGTTGTTATACCAGCAATATGCTGGAGTTGATAAATTAGTCCAGTTAGTGTTGTCTATTACTAAAGGTATGTCAGACCCGTCATTAAATTTTGTCGTTTTAAGATTTTCCTTCATCCATGTTTGTGTACCAATGATAACAGTATTATATACATTTCCATCAATGTCAGAAATAGTTGGATCACAGTCAGAATCCATCGGTTCTACAACGAACTCTCTGTCCTGTGACCAAAGCCTCCAGTTTCCATTAATATATGCCCTTATTCTATATATCCAACCAAACCTAGTTGAATTATCTATATCGCTATTTGGGAAAATTCGGGTATAATCTGTGTTATTTGTCTCTATATCAATTGCTGGGTAAACTGCATCTGTATGTTTTACATATAGATTGTACATCGTTGCTCCAGGGCATTCACTCCATGTGAAATACCAGATAATATCATCCGATTGATTTGTGCAACCATTATCCATTATTTGGCCGGGAGAGGGAGAAATAAATTCTGGCACACAATAATCTGAAACTGTTACATAGTTACTTTTTGCCGCCACATTCGATCCTGCGCTATTTGTTGCAGTTAATGTGACAGTATATATACCTGCAACTAAGTATGTATGGAAAGGATTCTTTGATGTACTTGTACCTCCATCACCAAAGCTCCAATTCCAGCTCGTCGGATTATTTGTGGATTGATCACTAAACTGAACACTCTGACCTACATTTGGTGTTGTCGTAGAAGCAGTAAATGCTGCCACTGGTGCTATGACAGAAGGATTAACAGTAATATATCCAGTCTTGGTTTCACCATCTGATCCAGCACTATTAGTTGCAGTCAAGGTGACTGTAAAAGTACCTGCCGTATTATAAACATGAGAAGGGTTCCTTGTTGTACTTGTCCCTCCGTCACCAAAGCTCCAACTCCAGCTTGTCGGATTATTAGTTGATTGATCAGTGAATTGCACATTTTGTCCTGCTGTGATAGTCCTTGGTGAACCTGTAAATGCAGCTACTGGTGCTATGACAGAAGGATTAATAGTAATATATCCGGTCTTGGTTTCACCATCTGATCCAGCACTATTAATTGCAGTTAATGTGACAGTATATGTTCCAGCTGTATGGTAAGTATGTGAAGGATTACGCAAAGTGCTTGTACCTCCATCTCCGAAGTTCCAATTCCAGCTAGTCGGGGAATTAGTTGATTTATCAGTGAACTGGACGCTTTGTCCTGCCGTGATTGTTCTTGGGGTGCCATAGAATGCTGTCACAGGGGCAATAACTGGGAGGGTTACTGTAATGTAGTTACTTTTGATTTCCTCATCCGATCCTGCACTATTAGTAGTTGTCAGTCTTACAGTATATGTTCCAGTTGTATTGTAAGTATGTGAAGGATTACGCAAAGTGCTTGTACCTCCATCTCCGAAGTTCCAACTCCAGCTTGTGGGGGAATTAGTTGACTGATCAGTGAACTGGACGCTTTGTCCTGCCGTGATTGTTCTTGGGGTTGCTGTAAATTCGGTTTGTGGTACATTTATCCAAAATTCATTATTAATTCTAAGATTAAATTTCCAAGAATCATAAAGAACCATATCATCTACGGACCTTAGTTCAACATCCACTGCATAATAGCCCTTTTTAAGATTGCGAAGTTGGGCGATAAATGTGGGTATTCTAACATCCCCTTTGGGAACTAATACAGTAATTGGACTTCCCTCAAAATCCTTATCATCTATTTTGAAATGCAGTCTGCATGAAACTTCATTTTCAAGGTCACTATTTGTAACAAGAGGATGAAAATAAATATAGTCAGAACCATCAAATCCGATTTCAGGTTCACATGATTTAGAATCTGGCAATGTTATGGCAGTTCCATTAGTAGAAACATGTCCAGATCTATAGCCTCCACAAAAACTCAATTCCCCTTTTGCACTGCTCGTTATTGGAGAGTGGAATAACCAAGGGTCATCTTTGTCAATAATCTTTAGGCTTTCTTTCCCATGGTAAAAATTTAATGAGTATCCTTTATTTGACTGATCTCCGGAGGATGTAATAACCAAAGTATTTTCACGATACATACGTAATTGACCCCATTTTGTATTAAGAGCAGTTTTAAAATCATCATAGCTTACGTGTACCATAGGCTGCCCACGACAAAAACTAGAAGTTGTTCTTTCCAGGAAAGCTGTAGAGGGGTCATTTACATAAAATCCTGTTGGATCATGACCTGTAACAACAATAGCATGTTCAATGGACTGACATGCTATAAAAACCGGTTTTCCGTTATTAAGTTCACTCAAGATATAACCGCTAAGTTCGTTTTCGCTAAGGAATGGTACTTCTGTTACTCTTGATGATATTCCAAATTCTTTTAAAACTCTATGCAAGAAAAGAAATTCCAACACCATCATACCACTTTTATCATTATCAGAATCAGGTTCATTGAACAGAGTAGTCAAGTATGGTGCTTTAAATGAATACCCAGCATATTTAAGAACCATACTTAAAGAATAATAACCACACCAATTGCCTGACTGTTCATAATAGGGTACATTTATCGTTTTTTTAGGACCGTTTTTATTCTGAATGAAATACTTGGTCCATTTGCTTGGATAACGAATCACATAGTTTGAAAAGTGAAGTGTTTTGATACGGGCTACTTTGTTTGTAAGGTCAATCTCAGCCCTCAATCTAATCCATGCAGTGTCCTGAAATACCATTACACCAATTCCATAATCTAATTCGTTATTCAAATTAAGATAAGAATCATCAAAAGGTAAGGTTATTATTACACTATCTGAGAAGACTAATCCATCAGGCTTCAACTCATAAATACAATATCCATTTTTCGCAATAGAATCACTTCCGGTTTTATTGGTAATGGAGATAGTCTTATTTGTACTTAATGCTCCTGCAGGTATTTCAACTGAAGCACCATCATTTGTTTTAACTATTCCGCCATCAGAACCAATATCACCTTGATCGACAAAAACAGGAGAAGGACCATATTTTATGCAGTATGAAAAAAACAATGTTAGTGAAAAGAAAGCTATAATGCTTAAACATTTATAAAACAAATCCTTTTTCATGATAGTGACATTTTTAGGAAATGGTAAAATAATATTTTTGAAAAGTATTGTGCGCTTAACATGCCAAGGCATATTTTAAGTGATTTATAGGGTTATCATTCTTTGAATTAATTATGTTTCAAGATAGTAACAGCAGTAATCTTCGACAGGATACAAACCGATAATACGAACGCGTTTGTTACAATAAAAATCTGACGAAGACTTCTTAAAACAATTACTGATTAACCAAATATCAATTTAATGAGTTTCTTAGCCATCATTTTTAATTAATGGTGTAAAATTATCCTATTCCAGGTTCTGGACAATACCTAATAATAATGAATCCAAATACTTAATTATAATGAACTTGTGATATAGGATAATTTAGTGCTATTAAAAGGAGTCTGCCTGACAATTACTGAGGGCTACTCTTCAGAGATGGATCTGGTGCTGTTGCCCTTTATCCCGGGTAAAACCGGGGTTAGCGGAAGATCAGGGTTTATATTCGGGATTATCCTCACTGATATTGCTGTATGGCTGGCAGTATTAAGTGATTGAAGACCAGGCTGCTCAATAGGTAAATTTCTTTGAATGATTTACATTACATTGTTGTTTGCCACGGGTTTCACGGTCCGTGGTAAAAAATCCTGACTGATTCCCCAGCTGTGATCAGATATACTCGAAGCTGATCTTCTTTATCCATTTCTCTTCAAGGAGCCTGGCAATCCTCCTCACCACGGTTCTTCTGATTTCCAGATCGACAGGCAGTGTCGGATCCTGATGAGCCACGTTGATTCTTGTTCCGATAACGAAATGAATCTCATCGCTCTCCATCAGAAGCCTCACTATCTTGTCGGCCGGCCCCTTGCCCAGCCTGACACTGTTATTGTATATCTTCAGTATCTCACTTACTTTCTGAAGGGTAAGGATGCCTTCGGTAACAAGGTCGATGCCTTCAATAAAACTTTCGGGCGGCAGCTCGGGGTCCTCAAAGATCAACTCATCAATAATCGTCTTATTGAGTTCCCTGGCAACGATATCGGCAGTTGTTCCCCCGGAAATAATAACCTTTCCCCTGTAATCCCTGACCTTGGCAGCAAGATCCCTGTCTTTTTCCTTTTCATAGGGAGGACCGGTGCTGAGAAGCAGTTTCCTCGGCTCACGAAAATATATGGTGGCACATGATATGTCGTCCTTTGCCTTGTATGCATCATTCTTATGGGCCATGGTGACTATTTTCCCCGACAGGTTCAGCGCCGATATCGATGTATCGCCTTTGACCAGGGCCGATGCATAGGATGCAATATCATCCCTTCCCCAGCCGAAGGGGAAGGCTTCGCTGCCCATACCGCTCTGAGCCACACCGTCGGAGAAAAATATTATCCTGTCTTCCTTCGAGGGCATAAAAGTGCAGGTTTTCAGTACTTTACCTGTATTCTTTCCCTTTTGAAGCACTACCTGCTTCCATTCCGGTTCAAACATCTCGGTTCCCCTGAGCACTATTGTCGAAGGATTGTCATATTCAAGGATTTTAACGCTTCCGCTGCTTTCTATATCAACTATGGTGAAGGTAGAATAGCTTATCATCCTCTCACTGCACACAGGAAGGGTGTTCATGATTATCTCGGCAATACGGTCTACCTCCTTGTGCTCCCTGGTGAAGTTGAGGGCCATGGTTGCCGTCAGCGTGGCCAGAACGTTGGCCTTCACACCATGCCCCATCCCGTCCGACAGAACGGCAATGACCCTGTCTTCCTCCTTAATGTATTTGTTCAGGAAGACATCGCCACAGATCCTTTCACCGTCGTGATTTCTCTGCTGGCTGTTAACTTCTATGTAAAAATCCCTGTACACTCTGTCTATTAACGGGGTTCCTTTCTGATAAGTGACTTTTTCTTATACGATTCGATGATGGAATTAAGCATCTGCTCGGTTTCCGAGGCGCCTTCCCCAAGCAGGAATCCTATCTTCTGAACCATTTCAAGGTTTTTATCAATTACATCGCTAAGCCTGTTGATGACTTCCTCGCCCTGGACCTCGGGTGAGTAAAGATCCCTTATTATGGCGCCGCACATCCTGTTCTTCTTTATAGGAAATATCGAAACATTGAGCATGCTGTCCTCATAATGAATGTCCTTGCTCACCACCGGCTCATCTTCCTTGAGGACATAGGAGAACATGTTGTAGACGTTAAAGGGAAGAAGAGTCTTGAGATCGGCTCCGACAAGCCCCGGGATAATTTCAGATATGGCTTTGGCGTCTTCGCCAAGGATATTCACAAAGCTGAGATTGGAGTGAAGAACTTTCAGGTTGTTGTCGACTATGACAACACCCGATGGAAGCTTCTCAAGCATGTTGTTCATCATGTCCGATGTGCTCTGGGCCATTTCCTTTTCCCTCATGGCAAGCTCTTCTGATTCCTTAAGGGCTTTTTTTGTCTCGGAAAGCTTCCTGTTGGTCTGCCGCAGGGTTTCAATGTATTCCTGCTTGTTCCTGAGGTTGTAGGTGTGACACATTTCCGGAACCGCGAGCCCTTTCGCGACTGTCGATGCAAACTGCCGGCACGACTTGTAGCCGCAGGCTCCGCAGTCGAGCGTGTCATTCATGTTTTCACGCCCAATGAACTTCATCACCTCTGCTATAGCCTCTTCGGGAGGTTCGGGTATCCGCTGATCGTTCGGGTGGAAATCCCTTGAGAAGTCGAGTTTTGACCAGCGCTTCATATCCTTTTCCCACCTCTCCTTGTCAAGCATTCCAACCCTTTTTTCAGTGTAGAGACGAACCAGTGCCCTTCTCTTGAATCTTTCGTTATGAGTCTCCATGCCGGGTCCCAGAAGACATCCGGGACAAAAGAAGAGGTTGAAATGATGATGGATGGTGTCAATATAGTTCTCGAAATCATTTATTCCTTCAAACACATCTTCCCTGCCTGCAGCGGTTATCACGCCGCTGACAGCAATGTCGCGCTTAATGCCTGCTGCCTGGAGTATGCCGGCCGGGAGAGGATATAGCGCCCCCCAGTAACCGTAGGGAGGATCAAAATCATCCATCCTGACTTTCTTTTCCTGAATGTCAAATTCTTCAAAAAGCTGCCTCAGCTCTATGAAGGTGAGAACCTGATCGACCAGTTTGCCTCCCTGGTGGTTCATTGCTTCATCCTTGTTGTCGATGCAGGGACCAATGAAGACGACCGCGACATCATCGCCATACAACTCCTTAACAACCATTGCCGTGGCAATCATGGGTGATACAAGGGGAGCAAGGTTGGTAACAAGCCCCGGGTGATACTTCTCTATCAGCTTGACTATCACCGGGCAGTTGGCTGTGATAAAATACTTGCCCTCGGCCTCTTCAAACAGGTTTGCATACTGTGATGCGATCAGATCGACACCGAAGGAATCTTCATGAACATATTCGAAACCAAGGGCTTTCAGCATGCTTGCAAATTTCCTGTAATCAGTGATGTCTTCAAATTCCGAAGCTATGCTGGGGGCGACCAGGGCGGCAGTCTTTCGCTCCGATGCCAGAAGCTTTTTAACTTCTTCCTTCGAATCACGGAATTCCACAGCACGGGGCGAGCATTCTATAAAACACAGGCCGCAGCCTATACACCTTTCATTCACTATAGTCGGGTGTTCCTTCTGAGCCCTCACCTCAATGGCATTCACAGGGCAGACCCTCACGCAGGAATAGGCATTCCGGCAAAGCTGGTCGTTAATGTAAAAGATTGGCTTTATGTCGTTCATAAATCCCGAATGATTGGAATGCTACCTTATGTTCCCGAACTCCTTTTCAAGTATGGCATCGATTTTAGAAAGAGTAACCCCTTCTATTATCCTGTCATTTATCTTCAGATTAGGCCCGTTGCTGCAAAGATTCATGCACCTGGCGCCCTTGAACACTATTCTGTCTTCAAGATGGTTTCTTTTCAGATAATCCCTGATATAGTTGACTACATCGCGGTTTCCCCGGGAGAAGCAGGAACTACCCATGCATATGTGCATTTCAATCTTTTGCGGCATCCTCTGTGCTAATGTTATACGGTTATAAAACTCAAATGTAATAATATTTTTCGGGCTATCATCCGTGTACCTGTTTAAACATCTGTTGCAAGCCTGATAATGGTGAGGAGCAGAGAGATGATTATTGTTAATAAAATAACAATGTTAATTATGTAACAACAAAATCCGTATATTTGAAATATATTCAGTATCTGACAGGATGGCAGCAGACATCAACGATATTATTGGCAAGTACAGGCAGGGGCGGCGCGAGGAACTGATACCCCTCTTGCAGGAGATACAGTCAGTCTTTGGATATATCTCCGAAGATGCCATTGTCCGCGTGGGAAGTCACCTGGGGCTGAGCACCACAAAGATTTACGGATTAGCCACATTCTACGACCAGTTCAGGTTCTTTCCCGCGGGTAAAATTCACATAAAGCTTTGCAACGGAACAAGCTGCTATATGAACGGATCAAAAGCTGTAGCAGACAGGTTCAGGGAAGAGCTGAGGATTGAACCCGGACAAACGACACGAAACGGAAATTTCAGCCTTGAAACCGTAACATGCATGGGGGGATGTTACCACGGACCAGTGATCATGATAAACGGAGAACATCATATACATGTTCAGCCCGAACAGGTCCCTGAGCTTATCAAGAGGCTTAAATACATAATTGACAACGACTAAATGGAAGATTTAAAGGCATTCCTTATAGAGAAGGTATTGTTGTTTGAATCGGATACCCTTGCTTCCGGGACGGAAAAGGTATTGCAGAAGGTTCGCCGCGATAAGACCAGCGTTCCCGTGATCCATGTCACTTATAATTCAAGTTCAATTATTGCAGGTGCCGACAAGACTCTTACTGCCATTAAATCGTATGTTGCTGATAACCAGACCTCTACGGAGGTGGTTACGGTAGGATGCGCGGGTCCGGCCAACTACGAGCCGCTGGTTTGCGTACAGATGCCGGGAAAGAACAGGCTGTTTTTCAGGAATATAACTGAGGAAAAGGTTGATTCTCTTCTGAACGGCGTCTTTCACAGCGATATCAATGATGATGACCTGCTCGGGCAGACAGGTGAAAA
Organism: Bacteroidales bacterium; assembly: GCA_012519515.1. Lineage (GTDB taxonomy): Bacteria > Bacteroidota > Bacteroidia > Bacteroidales > VadinHA17 > LD21. Next base: position 23,083 of record JAAYQC010000028.1, read on the forward strand.
GGGTTTCGGACTTTGGCCGGGAATCCCGTTCATGAATGAACTTCCTTTCTTTGCCCTGCAGAAAAGGGTCATACTCAGCAACTGCGGTTGCTATAATCCTGAAAGTATAGAGGAATACATCTCCCGTGGGGGCTACCGGACATTTATTAAAACCATACGCCATTATACTTCCGAGGAGGTTTGCGACATAATCGAACGAAGCGGCCTGAGAGGCAGGAGCGGAGGCGGGTATTTAACCGGTTTGAAATGGAAACAGGCGCTCACAACTCCTTCAAACTCCCGTTACCTGATATGCAATGCCAAGGAGAGCGACCCCGGTTCATTCAGCGACCGGACAATTCTCGAAAGCGACCCCCACCGGCTTATCGAGGGCATGGCAATCTCAGCATATGCTATCGGAGCCTCTAACGCGACTCTGTACCTGAAATCGGGTTCCGATCATGCTTTGGCCCGGTTTCTCAAAGCGCTTGAGCGGGCGAGAGAATACAGCATTATCGGACATGACATTTACTCAAGCGGATACAATCTCGAAATAACTGTGAGGGTTGAACCCGGAGCCTTTGTTTGCGGCGAGGAGACAGCCCTTATCAACAGCCTTGAAGGTAAAAGGGGAATGCCCCAGCTCAAACCTCCATACCCGACATCTTCAGGCCTGGCGGGAAAACCTACGGTTATCAACAATGTAGAAACTCTAATGAATGTACCGCTTATAATGCAATACGGTCCCGAATGGTTCAGGGGATTCGGAACCGAAAAAAGTCCGGGTACAAAGATTCTTGCCATAACTGGTCGCGGGAGAATGTCGGGAGTGGTGGAAGTTGAAATGGGAACCACCATCAGAAAGGTAGTCGAGGATATAGTGGATGGAATAAGGGACGGAAAGGACTTCAAGGCTGTTCAGCTGGGAGGGGCCGCGGGAACCTTCATTGCCGAAAGTGATTTGGATACTCCTATCGACTTTGAAGCCTTGAAGGAAAAGGGAATAACAATGGGTGCAGGCGGATTCGTGGTGATTGACGATTCTTCATGCATGGTCGACCTGGTGAGGTATTACATGGAATTCATCCGCGGGGAGAGCTGTGGCAAATGCATTCCCTGCCGCGAAGGAACGGGAAGGATGCTCGAAATCCTGGAAAGCATTATAAAAAAACCTGCCAGTGAGGATTCCGGAACCACTCTCGAGAGATTCAAGGGAGTAATGCAGTTGGAAACCATATCATCAGTGATGAAGGACACCTCTCTGTGCGGCCTTGGCCAAACGGCCCCGAATCCATTTATGAGCGCACTCAGAAACTTCAGGGAGGAATTCGAGGAACATATTTTTGACAGGAAATGCCGCGCCAATGTATGCCGCGGACTCAGAACCTTTATTATAAATGTTGAAAAATGCACGGGATGCACGGTTTGCGCCGGAAAATGCCCGGTGAACGCTATTTACGGCACACGCCTTCAGCCTTTCTTTATCGTGGAGGATAAATGCATAGGCTGCGGAATCTGTTATGATGTGTGTAAATTCAGTGCAGTTATTGTGAAGTAGAAAAAAACTGGAATGTATATGGTAAGCAATGAACAATTAGCAATTAGCAATGAACAATTAGCAATTAGCAATGAACAATTAGCAATGAACAATTAGCAATGAACAATTAGCAATGAACAATTAGCAATTATTTAATGACGCGGGGCACAGGGCACAGGGCTCAGGGCACGGGGCGTGTACAAAACGAACTTGGGGGTGGGGGAGGGTTCCTGGCAAGACTGCAAGACTGCAAGACTGCAAGACCGCGTGCCGCTAGCCGTTCTTTTCAAACTTTCAACTTTCAACTCTTATCAGCAACATGCTATTCACGATCCAGGTAAATAATAAGAAGATAAAGGCCCAAAAGGGAGAAACCATACTTTCGGCACTTAACCGCAACGGGATTATGATACCAACACTTTGCAGGATTAAGGAATTTACCCCGACGGGAGCCTGCAGAATATGTGTTGTTGAGGTTGAGGGGCGTGACCGTCTTGTGACGGCATGCTCACAGCCTGTTGAGGAATGGATGAAGATAAAAACCCATTCCCCGAGAGTGATAACAGCCAGAAAAACCATCGTCGAATTGCTTCTTTCAAACCATCCCGGCGACTGCCTTTACTGCGACAGAAATCTTTACTGCGAGTTACAGCGACTGGCTGAGGCGCTGAATATTCGTGAACGGAGGATCAAGGGGAAAAAGACCAAGCAGCGCCTCGACCAGTCGAGCCCGGCCATTGTCAGGGAACTGGCGAAGTGCATCCTGTGCGGCAGATGCGTCAGGGTGTGCGAGGAACTGATCACATGCACCTCTCTCGATTTTATTAACCGCGGACGCCTTACTCATATCGGCGCTGCCATGGACAAGGATTTCAACTTCTCAAGCTGTATTCATTGCGGACAATGCGTTCTGGTTTGTCCGACAGGAGCCCTTCATGAAAAACATAACATAACCGAGGTACAGGAATACCTGAACAAGCAGGATATGGTAAAGGCAATCCAGTATTCGCCCGCGGTAGCCACAGGCATCGCGGAAGAACTCGGAATACGGAACGCCAGGGATTTCGACAAGAGCCTTAATGCCATCCTTCGCAAGATAGGATTCGATAAGATATATTCCACCGGAGTCGGGACCGACATCTGCGTGACTGAAATTGTCAACACCATGATGGAGAAAGAGGGAGAGAATCCGCCTCAGTCTCTTTACATAAGCGCCTGCCCGGCATGGGTAAAATATGCCGAACAATTCACCCCGTCGATATTGCCGTCTCTTTCAAAAGTCAAGTCACCGCAGCAGATCACAGGTGTACTTGTAAAGACACTGGTTGCCGGGCAGCTGAAGGTGAAGCCCGAACAGATATTCTCCGTGTCGGTGTCGCCCTGTATAGCCATGAAGTATGAGGCACGTCGCGACGGTATGATGAGAAAGGGAATCAGCGACGTCGATTCGGTGATGACGGTAAGGGAACTGGCCCGGCTGATACGACTCAACGGGATCGATGTGACCAATATAGAAAGGGAAGCGGCCGACGAACCGCTGAGCGGAAGAAGTTCTTCAGCAGTGCTTGCCGAGGTTTCCGGAGGTCTCGCCGAGTCGGTGATCAGGCTTCTTTATTTTAAAAAGACTGGAAGGGAGATCGACCGGCAGGAGTTCAGGAAGCTAAGACTTTCGGGAATATTCAGGGAAGCGGTATTCAAAATTGAAGACCGTGAGATCAGAGTGGCTGTTGTTGACGGACTTAACGGTCTCGAAAAACTCAGATCGGCACAGGCTTCCGGTACATTTTATGATCTGGTTGAGGTGATGACCTGCCAGGGAGGATGCATCCACGGAGCAGGACTTCCTTTTGTTATGTCAAAGGAAGATCTGAAGGCCAGGGCAAAGATTGTTTATCAGACCGACGACAGCGAAGCTATCAGCCTGCCATGTAAGTCGCCAACGCTTATAAACCTCTATGAGAAGCTTTTAAAGGAGAACGCTGAAATATCGGATAAGAGAATATTTTTTACGCACTTTGAGAAAAGAGATGTATTGTTATAACATCCCCTGTGCCCCTGAAGGGGTTTTGTGAAGTCTCTTTCAAGGGATACTGGGATAAAAAAACTGGGAAATGTAAATAGAGAATAATATAATGGAAAAAAGTGATTTCACGATTCTTGTGGCGGATGATGATCCCGACTACCTGTTCCAGACGGTAAATAACCTGGGACGAGCAGGCTATAAGACTGTTGCGGTGGAGAGTCAGGCAGAGGCTGAATCGGTGATACAGAAGATGAAACCCAGTCTGGCCATTATCGACCTGATGATGGAATACGAGGATAGCGGCTTCATCCTTTGCTACAAGATCAAGAAGAAGTATCCCGACGTTCCGGTCATCCTGGCAACAGGAGTGGCACATGAAACCGGTATCTCGTTCAGTCTCGACTCAGAATCTGAAAAATCATGGATAAAAGCAGACAGGTATCTCGAAAAGGGTATCCGTCCCGAACAATTCGACATGGAAATAATGAAACTATTAAAGCTATGATATGGCAGTGTTAAAGGTCCTTGTCGTTGATGATGAACCCGGAATAAGATCGGGCGTGGCGCGTATCCTGAATAACTTCCGCGTTGGCTATTCTTTCGTAGATGAGGATTTTACCTTTGAAGTGACAGAGGCCGCCACAGGTGAGGACGGAATAAAGATTATCGACGACGACCGTCCGGATATAGTGCTTCTTGACAACAAGCTCCCGGGTATCCAGGGAATTGAAGTTCTCGAATACATCCGGAACAAGAACTACGACATGGCGGTGGCCATGATAACCTCCTACGCTTCACTTGATGTTGCTTTGAAAGCCTATAAGTTCGGAGCCACCGATTTTATCCCAAAACCGTTCACTCCGCGGGAACTTAAATCAAGCGTGGAAAACATAACAAAACAGCTCTACCTGAAAAAGATAACCCACAAGATGAATGAAGAAGACAGAAAGGTGAAACTCAAGTTCCTTTCGGTTCTATCCCACGAGCTAAAGGCCCCGCTCAACGCGGTGGAGGGTTATCTTAAAATGATGCAGGAACGACAGTCGGGCGACAGGATAGAGGATTATACGATACCGATAGAAAGATCGCTCCAGCGGATACATTGGATGAAAAGCCTGATCATGGACCTTCTCGATTTTACCAGGATAAGGTTGGAAAGGAAAGATGAGAAGATAGAAGAGGTTCATCTGAAGGATATTGCATCCAACGCGATAGTTGCGATCAGGCCTTATGCCATCCGGATGGAGGTCGGGATAAACCTCGGAATGAAATCGGATGTGATCATTATGGCCGATCCGACCGATATGGAAATTATTTTCAACAACCTGGTCTCCAACGCGGTCAAGTATAACAGGAGAGGAGGTAAAGTGGACATTGTGATCGATGAGGATGAGGAAAATGTTATTCTGCTCTTTGCCGATACCGGAATAGGAATCAGTGAACCGGACAGGAAAAACCTGTTCTCCGACTTTGTGAGGATCAAAAACGAGAAAACAAAAAACATAGGGGGAAGCGGACTTGGGCTTTCGATAGTCAAACAGGTGCTTGATATGTACCATGGTTCAATCACCGTCGATAGTGTGCCGGATGTGGGAACCACTTTCAGGATTTGTCTTCCAAAAAATTCAATTAATTTCAAATGAGTAACATGAATGCTTTACCCGGTAAAACAGTAGAACGTCTGAGTGAATACAGAAGAACCCTTCTTGCCTGTCTGGAAGAGAACAGGAATTTTATTTTTTCGCATCATCTTGCATCGCGTCTTCACATCACGGCGGTGCAGGTAAGGCGCGACCTGATGCTGATAGGCTATTCCAGCCCCAACAGGAAAGGATATGACGTTAAGGAACTTATCGAGACCATCGGTAGAATACTTGATTCGGACGACGGGATGAATGTTGCCATAATAGGAATCGGAAATTTCGGCAGGGCTCTCGCCGGATACTTCAAGGGGAAAAGATCAAAACTGAACCTTGTGGCTTCATTTGACAACGATCCCCAGAAGATAAACAAGGTAATCTCCGGAATCAAATGCTATCCCTATGATGAACTCGAAAAAATGATAGCCGAACTCAATATCCGGATCGCGATCCTGACCGTACCGGCCGATATGGCCCCGGAAGTTACACAGGATGCAGTCCGTTTCGGAATAAAAGGCATACTGAATTTCACTACGAAACCCCTGAATGTCCCTTCAGACGTCTATCTCGAGGAATACGACATGATAACATCGCTCGAGAAGGTGGCCTATTTTGCCAAGGAGAACAAGGCTTAAAGGCTGTCCCCGAAATCACTCCTGTATTTTGCTGCAAGTTTCTGAGGCCAGTCTGACAGGGGTTCGAGACGCCCGATGAAGAACCTGAGCAGGGGTGGCTCTTCTATGAACCTCAGTCCGCCGACGAGTTCCCTGTTGTGGTACAGCCAGTTCAGCCTGTCAATAACATATTCGATCTGCGACAGGGTGTAAACCCTTCTGGGCACAGCAAGCCTCATCAGCTCGAGGTCGGCCGGGACGTCATTCCCATCCATGTCGCGGCTGTTGCTCATGGTGCCCCTTTCCATTCCCCTGACACCGGATACAATATAGTATGCTGCAATCAGGGCTCCTGCCGGATAGTCCTTCTGAGGGATGTGACTCAGGAACTGGCCTGCATCAACATGACATCCGAGAGCACCGCCGGGCAAGATGACAGGAATACCCAGCTTGTCAAGCTCATTAGCCATATAGGAAATGTAGCGGGGCGACTGGTTTACCACATGCTCATCAAGAGTCTCCCTGAGTCCTTCAGCCATCGATTCCAGTTCCTTTATCGGGATACCTCCGTAGGTCAGGAAACCCTCATAGACAGGGACAAGGAACTTGATATTGTCATAGATTTCCTTGCTGTTGGTGCAGATAGCGCCTCCCCTCGACGAACTTACTTTTCTTCCTGAAAAATAAATGATGTCGCACAGACTGCTCATCTCAAGAAGGATGGATGCAAGTGAAGCGTCCTTGTATCCCTTCTCCCTCTGCTTTATCATATAGACATTCTCACCGACCAGACTGGCGTCAAGAACTATTTTTATACCATGCCTGTCAGCCACTTTCCTTATTTCCTTCAGGTTTTCCATCGAGAAGGGCTGGCCTCCAATGAGGTTTGTCGATGCCTCCATCCTTATGTACGGAATGTTCTCACTTCCGTAATCGGCTATTGCCTTCTCAAGTTTCGCGATATCCATATTGCCCTTGAAGGGAAAAGAACTCTTAACCTTCATTGCCTCATCGGTGAAGATTTCAAGGAAATTTCCCCCGCAAAGCTGGACATGTGCCATCGAGGTGGTGAAATGATAGTTGGTAGGTATAACAGAACCTTCCTTTACAAATGTCTTGCTTAACAGGTGCTCGGCTGCACGGCCCTGGTGCGCGGGTATGACGAATTTCTTACCGAATACCTCCAGGACGCTCTCCTGAAAACGTGTAAAACTCTGAGATCCGGCATAGGATTCATCGGCAATAAACATCTTCGATACCTGTGTATCACTCTGGGCATTTGTTCCGCTGTCGGTAAGCATATCCAGGAATATGTCATTGGTCTTGAGCAGGAATGAATTGAATCCCGCTTCCCTGATCGCCTCAAGACGTCTTTCAACCGGGACCAGACTTATTGACTGGACTACTTTCACCTTGTGCATTTCGAGAGGGATGTCTTTCCCGTTGAAAAACCTTACCGTACCTTTTGTAGAAATCTTCTCCATTATTCTTTCGTTTTTGGGTTAGAAACTGAAAAAGGCTTACCGTTTCGGGTAAGCCTTGTTATGATATCTGATGACTGCATCTGTTACCAATCCCGACTTACCCCCGGAAGCCCGTGATAATAATAGTAGTGGTAATAATTACAGCCGTTGATGATCATTTTAAAATTTTAAGCTCCGGGCAAATCTAGCTTATATTTATTCAATAAACAATAGGAGAGTGGAAATAAAAATTAAATTATTTTTGATTTTTGGTAACACTGTGAAAAAAGAAGCTGGCATAAAACTGTAAGCTCAAAAATAACAATAAATATTTATCGTAAAACAATAATAAACACTATGAATAACGATAAATAATTTACCTGAAACAATATGTATATTATTAAGTTAGAAATTGTAATGTATTTATTGAGAATTATTTAATATGTATATTGTCATTCAGATAGCCCTGTCAGGTACTGATTTCAGTAATTTTTGAAGGAAAAATAATAATCATGATCAGTCTTTTGTTTTGAACTGTTAATTTTTATTATATTGCTTTCATATAATACCTGTAAGTTTTGTTTGGTTTGTAGTTGAATATAATCCGGAAGAATATTTTTCACAGTGGCACTGAACTCATTTTGTATGAAAGGTTTCGCATGACTTTGATCAATCACTGATCTATGAAACAGAATTATTGTTCGCCAAACTTTATCTGAAAGCTGTATGATAAATGACCAACTTATAAATCCTTCAGGTATAGCCGTTGTAGGGGGATCGGATGATCTGATGAAACCCGGGGGAAAGATACTTCAGAATATTATTGAGGGCGGTTATTCCGGTAATCTCCTGGTTGTAAATCCTAAACGGGATCTGGTTCAGGGTATAAAGTCATACCGCGATGTCAGGGATATACCGCCGGTCGATCTGGCAATCCTTGCAATTCCATCGAAATACTGCCTCGAAGCGGTTGATGTTCTTGCACGCCAGAAGAATGTGAAAGCCTTTATTATTATTTCGGCAGGTTTCAGCGAGATAAGCGAGGAGGGAAGGAAGCTTGAAAAAGATATTGCATCCGTTGTAAACGATACGGGAGGCTGCCTGATCGGCCCCAACTGTATAGGTGTGGTAACCCGAAACTACCACGGTGTTTTTACCACCCCTGTTCCTCTTCTGTCCGACAAAGGCTGTGACTTTGTTTCCGGATCAGGAGCAACAGCCCTCTTCATTATCGAATCGGCTCTTCCCAAGGGACTGAGGTTCTCAAGTGTTTTTTCAGTGGGCAACAGCGCCCAGACCGGAGTGGAAGAGGTTCTGGAATACTGGGACCTGAACTTCGATCCGGAAAAGAGCTCCCTAATCAAACTTATATATGTAGAATCGATCTTCAATCCTGACAAACTGCTCCAGCATGCCTCATCCCTTATCCGCAAGGGATGCAGGATAGCTGCCATAAAAGCGGGAACATCCGAGGCGGGAAACCGGGCAGCTTCTTCCCATACCGGTGCTATAGCCACATCCGATTCGGCAGTGGAAGCTCTTTTCAGAAAAGCTGGCATAGTCAGATGCTCAGGTCGCGAGGAACTTACAACAGTTGGCTCGGTATTCATGCATAAGCCCCTGAATGGAAGGAATATAGCCATAATCACTCACGCGGGTGGACCCGCTGTTATGCTGACCGACGCTCTTTCGTCAGGCGGAATGAATATACCCAGGTTCAGCGAAACTGATCAGAACAATATACTTTCAATGATGAATCCCGGTGCATCGGCTCTCAACCCCATCGATATGATAGCGACAGGATCGGTCGAACAACTGGGAAAGGTTATTGATTATGTCGACAGGAAGGTAGATGGAATCGATGGCATGAGTGTTATATTCGGGAACAACGGGTTAAATGACATGACCGGGGTGTACGACCTTCTTCACAGTAAGATCAAGGAGTGCCGGAAGCCGCTTTATCCCATACTTCCCTCTATATCAAGCTCTTTTAGGGAACTGGAATACTTCATGGGCATGGGAAACGTGAATTTCCCTGATGAAGTTGTGCTTGGCAGGGCGCTTACCAGGATTTACAACACTCCCCTTCCTGCAGAAGAGAAAATCTACCTTCAGAATGTGGATGTACCGCAGATACGCAGGGTTATCGACAACAGCGAAAACGGCTATCTGGAGCCGGCCGGAATACAGGGACTGCTGAGGGCGGCAAATATCCCGCTTGTAAGGGAAGGAGTTGCCAAAACAAAGGCTGAGGTAATCGAACTTGCCGGGAGCATCGGGTATCCCCTTGCCCTGAAAGTGGTAGGCCCCGTTCACAAGTCGGATGTAGGCGGCGTGACTCTCAATATCAAGTCACAGCGCCACCTGGAGGCGGAATTCTCGAGGATGGAGAAAATCGAGGGTGTTACAGGGGTGATGGTACAGAAAATGCTCTCAGGAACAGAACTTTTCATCGGAGCCAAGTATGAATCAAGGTTCGGACACATAATTCTTTGCGGACTGGGAGGCATATTCGTGGAAGTGCTGGGAGATGTCTCTTCAGGCCTTGCACCGCTTACTTTGAATGAGGCCCGTTCAATGATAAGAAGCCTGCGTGCATACAGGATCATAAGGGGTACAAGGGGTAAACCGGGTATCAATGAAACCTTGTTCGCCGAGATAATAGTCCGCCTGTCAACTCTGCTCCGCTTTGCCACGGAGATAAAGGAACTGGATCTTAATCCCTTGATTGGCAGCGAGGAAAGTGTTACGGTGGTGGACGCCAGAATCAGAATTGAAAAATGATGATGATCCTTTTCCTGAAATATTTTCGATTTTTTCCTTATGTTGGCAAACTTTTGGATGTATTATGTATTATGGATTATAGGCGATGGATAAGCAATTGGCAATTAGCAATTAGCAATGAACAATTAGCAATGAACAATTAGCAATTAACAATTAGCTGATAAATGACACAAGGCGCAGGGCACAGGGCGGAAGAACGGCTTGCGGCACGCGGCAAAAGCGCAGGGCAACAGGGGGCAGTGACAGGTCTTGCAAGTCGTACAGGTCCTGCAAGTCTCATATAATGAGGCATTTGCATTAAACGCTAAACGCTAAACGCTAAACGCTAAACGCTAAACACTAAACGCTAAACACTAAACACTTAACGAAACTTGCATAACAGCGAACCTTGAACCTCGAACTTTGACTGCAAATGACTCAAGACACAAGACACAACCTTGAACCTTTTAACTTTAACTTTAACCTTTTAACTTTTAAACTTTTCACTTTTCACTTTTCACTTTTCACTTACCCAGCAACCAGTTAAACTATTTACAAAATGATTATTCCACAGCTTTCGATCTTTCTTGAAAACAAGTCGGGGCGCCTTACCGAAGTCCTTGAAGCTCTCGGGAAGGAGAATATCAGAATAATAGCCCTGAGTGTAGCAGACACATCAGAATTCGGGATACTGAGACTGATAGTTCCCGATCCCGACAGGGCAAGGGCGCTGTTAAAAGAACAGCACTTTACCGTCAACATATCTGAAGTCATTTCAGTCAGGACGCCTAATGAGGCACAACACTATGCCCGGCTTCTCAGGATACTTTCCGACCTCGACATAAGTGTTGAATATACATATGGTTTTCCTCATGGAAAGGAGGCCGTGATAGTGTTGAGATGCAGTAACAACGAGGAGGCTGTAAAGGCACTTGAAAATAAAAATATTGAATTGCTTAGCGCAAAGGATTTTAAGGATTTTTAGAGAATGGATATTTGGAACAGGCATATTGAGTGCATGGATCGTGATGAACTGAAGAGGATTCAGAGTGAGCGTATTGTAGAGACAGTTGAACGGGTCTACTTCAATGTACCTTATTACAGGCATAAAATGCAGGAAGCGGGCATAGGTCCCGAGAAAGTAAAGTCGATTGATGATTTGTGGAAACTTCCGTTTACAACCAAACAGGATCTCAGGGACAATTATCCTTTCGGCCTTTTTGCCGTTCCGATGACTGAGATAGTGAGGATACATGGTTCGTCGGGCACCACCGGCAAGCCCACCGTTGTAGGTTATACCAGGGATGACATTGCTATCTGGTCGGAAGTGATGGCCCGCACACTGACCTGTGCCGGAGCCAACCGCAACGATTTTATACAGATTGCTTACGGATACGGGCTCTTTACAGGGGGACTCGGGCTTCATTACGGCGGTGAGAAGATTGGGGCATCGGTAATCCCTATCTCGGGAGGCAATACACGGCGCCAGATACAGATAATGCACGACTTCGGAAGTACAGTTATTGCATGCACTCCTTCATATGCCCTCTACCTGGCCGAAGCTATGATAGAAAGCGGTATAAGCCGCGATGAATTCAAACTGAAGGCAGGTGTTTTCGGAGCTGAACCCTGGACTGAAAACATGAGGAGGGAAATAGAGGATAAATTGAAAATCAAAGCAATAGACATTTATGGACTGAGCGAGGTAATGGGTCCCGGTGTGGCAAGCGAATGTCTGGTACAGGAAGGACTTCATATCTCCGAAGACCATTTTTACCCTGAGATAATCGATCCGGAAACACTGGAAGTACTGCCCGAGGGCTCAATGGGAGAACTGGTGTTCACCACCCTTACCAAGGAGGGCCTGCCCCTGATAAGGTACAGGACGCGCGACCTTACAAGGCTTAACTACGGGAGGTGCAAATGCGGGCGCAGCATGGTGAGAATGGACAAGTGCATCGGCAGAAGCGATGATATGCTGATCATCCGCGGCGTGAACCTCTTCCCGTCGCAGATCGAAAGCGTGCTGCTGGAAATGAGCGGGATCAAGCCTCATTATCAGCTTATCGTCGACAGGGTGAATAACCTTGATACACTTGAACTTAAGGTTGAAGTCGATGAGGACTTCTTCCTCGATAAGATCAGTCAGCTTGAAACATTGAGGATGAAATTGCAGGATAACCTGCAGAGTTCCCTCGGTCTGGGGATCAAAGTAACCCTTGTTGAACCCAAAATTCTCGGACGAAGCGAAGGCAAATCAAACAGGGTTATCGACAAAAGGAAATTTTAACCAGATGCCATGGATAATATACCAATATCTGAAGATATTATTGAATCGCTGAAAAAAGCCACAGGAATTCTTTCTCCCGGAACAGCCTCAATAAGAGAGATAGTCGCGCTTGTCAACAGGATTGAAAAGGAGACGGGTATCCGGTTCGTCAGAATGGAAATGGGAGTTCCGGGACTGCCTGCCCCTGAGATAGGAATCAATGCTGAAATAGAAGCGCTGAAAAGCGGAGTGGGATCACTTTACCCGGATATTACCGGGCTCAGGTCACTCAAGGAAGAAGCCTCCCGCTTCATAAAGCTTTTTCTCGACATTGACATTAGTCCCGGGGGATGTATACCGACGGTCGGATCAATGATGGGGTCAATGATATGCTTTCTCGTTGCCAACAGGAATGACAGAACCAAGGAGGGTTCGTTGTTCATCGATCCGGGATTCCCGGTCCAGAAGCAGCAGGTCAAAATGCTGGGACACAATTATTTTTCCTTCGATATATACAATTTCCGGGGGAAAAAACTGAGAGACAAACTCGAATCCTTACTTGAGACGGGTAAAGTGTCGTCGCTTATCTATTCCAATCCCAACAACCCGACATGGATATGTCTCACCGAGGAAGAGCTTTCAATAATCGGGGAGCTTTGCAGGAAGTATGACGTTATAGCAATCGAGGATCTTGCATATTTCGGGATGGACTTCAGAAAGGATTATCTGAACCCGGGCGAACCGCCTTTCCAGCCAACGGTTGCACGTTATACCGACGATTATGTATTGCTGATATCCAGTTCCAAGATATTCAGCTATGCAGGACAGCGAATTGCCATCATGGCAATTTCCGACAGCCTTTTCAACCGTTCTTATCCCGATCTTTTGAGGTATTACTCATCGGACAAGTTTGGTCACTCGGTTGTATTCGGAGCACTTTACGGTATCTCGGCGGGTGTTAGCCATTCGGTACAGTACGGCTTTTCCGCCCTTCTTAAAGCAGTCAATGACGGCACCTACCGGTTCAGGGACGATATCATTGAATATGGCGAGAAGGCAAAGATTATGAAGGAGCTGTTTACAGGCAATGGATTCACAATTACTTACGACAAGGATATTGATCAGCCGATTGCCGACGGGTTTTATTTTACAATATCTTACCCCGGAATGACTGCCTCCGAGCTTATTGATGCACTTATCCCGTTCGGAATAAGCGCCATCACTTTAAATTCCACTGGAAGCGAGAGAAAAGACGGCCTTAGGGCCTGTGTCTCGCAGGTTCCCCGTTCACTTTTCAGTGATCTGGAACACCGACTGAAATCGTTTAGAAATAAATATCCGGTAAAATAATTAAAAAGTCATATAATATGGCAAAAATAAAAGGAAGCATCGTAATAGATGTGGATAGATGTAAGGGATGCGAGATCTGTATGGTTTCGTGTCCCACGGGTACTATTGCCATGGCCAGGGAGGTCAATGGCAAGGGATACAATTATGCATACCCGGCCAATCCCGGGCTGTGCATCGGATGCGCGAACTGCGCCGTTGTATGCCCCGATGGGGTGATAACAGTTTATAAAACAAAAGTTTAGCGGCCATGGAAAGAGAACTCAGACTGATGAAAGGAAATGAGGCTGTCGCGGAGGCAGCTATCAGAGCCGGGGTTGACGGATATTTCGGATATCCCATAACGCCGCAAAGCGAGATAATTGAATATCTCATGGAAGCGGATCCGGCCAAGACCACCGGCATGGTGGTTGTTCAGGCTGAAAGCGAGGTGGCAGCCATTAACATGGTTTATGGTGGAGCAGGCTGCGGTAAGAAAGTGATGACCACATCCTCTTCGCCCGGTATAAGCCTTAAACAGGAAGGCATAACCTATATAGCCGGTGCAGAGCTGCCATGCGTCATTGTAAACGTTGTAAGGGGAGGTCCCGGCCTTGGCACCATACAACCTGCACAGTCGGATTACTTCCAGGCTGTGAAAGGAGGAGGGCACGGCGATTACCACCTTATTGTGCTTGCCCCGGCATCGGTGCAGGAAATGGCCGATTTTGTAGGCCTTGGATTTGACCTTGCCTTCAAATACAGGAATCCGGTGATGATCCTGTCCGACGGAGCCATCGGTCAGATGATGGAGAAAGTATGGCTCGATCCTCCAAGGGAAAGATCGAAGGAAATACCCGAATGGGCTACAACAGGGAAGACGGCTGACAGGAAAAGAAACATAATAACCTCTCTTGAACTGGATCCTTTCAGGCAGGAGGTCTTTAACCGGAAACTGGTGGAAAAATACGACGCTATCAGGGAGAATGAGGTCCGCTTTGAGGAATACCTCTGTGAAGATGCCGAGTATCTCCTGGTTGCTTACGGAACAAGTGCAAGGGTTTGCCAGAAAGCGGTTCAGCTTGCCCGTGAGCAGGGAATAAAGGCCGGACTGTTGAGGCCGATTACTCTTTTCCCCTTCCCGACAAAACGGATAAGCGAGCTTGCAGGGCAGCTCAAAATGGCGCTGGCGGTTGAGATGAGCGCCGGGCAGATGGTAGAGGATGTGCAGCTAAGTATCAACGGGAAGATCCCGGTGCATTATTACGGCAGAATGGGCGGAATGGTGCCCACTCCCGATGAAGTTGTTGAAAACCTTAAAGAAAGGATAATAGGAGGCTGAGATATGAAGGAAATTACAGGAATAAAGGAATACATTAAACCCGAAAATCTTGTTTACAGGAAATCATCATTGCTCACGGATGATATTATGCACTACTGTCCGGGATGCGGTCACAGCACTACTCACAGGATACTTGCAGAGATTATAGAGGAAGAGGGAATACAGCAGGACACAATCGGGATCTCACCGGTAGGCTGTTCGGTTTTTCTCTATAACTATATCGATATCGACTGGCAGGAAGCCGCTCATGGAAGGGCCCCGGCCATTGCAACCGCGATCAAGCGCCTTCTTCCCGATAAATTCGTGTTTACATACCAGGGCGACGGCGACCTTGCTGCAATCGGGACGGCAGAAACAATTCACAGCTGCAACCGCGGGGAGAATATTCTTATCATCTTTATAAACAATGGGATTTACGGGATGACAGGAGGCCAGATGGCTCCCACCACGCTGCCCGGGATGAAATCGTCCACATCTCCATACGGAAGGGATGTTGCAACAATGGGTAACCCGTTGAAAATAACTGATATAGTTGCCACTCTGCCGGGAACTTTTTATGTCACCAGGCAAAGCGTGCACACTCCCGCAAATGTCAGGCGAACCAAAAGAGTAATGAGAAAGGCATTCCAGTATCAGAAGCTGAACAGGGGAACATGCTTTATCGAGATAGTATCAAATTGTCCCTCAGGCTGGAAGATGACTCCGGTCCAGGCAAACAAATGGATGGAAGAAAACATGTTTCCCTGGTATCCCCTGGGCGACCTTAAAGTGCCGGAAGAACAGCAGGACCAACAACCTAAAACCGAGTAAAATGACAGAAGAAATATTGATAGCCGGATTCGGAGGACAGGGAGTCCTCTCCATGGGCATGATAATGGCTTACTCAGGAATGTTGCAGGATATGGAGGTAAGCTGGATGCCTTCGTACGGCCCGGAAATGAGGGGAGGGACCGCCAACGTGATAGTCATTCTCAGCAATGAAAGGATCAGCTCTCCGATTATAAGGCATTTCGACACAGTCATAATCCTGAACCAGCAGTCGTTGGATAAATTCGAGCAGGCTGTAAAGCCGGGTGGGGTGCTTATCTACGATTCAAACGGAATAAGCCGTCATCCCGAAAGAAAGGATATATCCGTCTACAGGATTGATGCAACTGAAGAAGCGATAAAAATGAACAGTCCCAAAACATTTAACATGATTGTGCTTGGCGGTTTTCTTAGAATAAAGCCGGTGCTCACAATGGAAGATGTTGTTGCCGGCCTGAAGAAATCTCTGCCCGAGAGATACCATAAGATGATTCCTGAAAACGAGAGATCGTTGAAAAGAGGCGGAGAAATAATCAGGGAAATTAACAAGGTTTAACCGAAAGATATCCTTGCTGACCACAGAGTGAACCTGGATATTGTTTTCAGGGCTCACCCTGTGGTCTTTTTTCAGGTCATTTGTAGAAATGCATCTCAATTATGTATTTCCAGACTGCCGGATGGAGGAAATACGACATATCCTTTCCTGCTTTGATCCCCTTCCTGATAAATGAGCCGGAGATCTGCATCAGCGGTGCATCTACCCATTTAATGCTTGCTTTATCAATGATGGTCTTCAGCTGTTCATTATTGTTTTTAATGGCATCGGGCCGCGGATAAACGTATACCGGAAACCTTTTCACCAGCTCTTCTGCATTTTTCCATTTGTGAAGGGTGTACAGGTTGTCTTCGCCCATTATCAGTACGAATCCGCGATTGGGATACTTCTCGGTAAGAAGGGCCATGGTGTCGATGGTATAGGATGGTAAAGGCCGGTTGAACTCGATGTCGGACGATCTGAATGCCTCCCTGTCACCGATTGCCAGATCGACCAGATAAAGCCTGTCACGGTCAGCAAGAAGGGATGACTTAATCTTCAGTGGGTTATGAGGACTGACCACGAACCAGATCTCGTCGAGATCGGTGAATTCCTTCATATAACCCGCGATGATCAGGTGCCCTATGTGAACCGGATTGAACGATCCGAAGAATAAGCCTGTTTTTTGCATATGTCTGTCTTTTCAGGTTTTTCCTGAATGATTGCTTATGGTTTCAAAAGTGAGATCAGGTCTTTTGATCGAGAAAACCCTTTACTATCATGCTGACCTCCGTCTTTGCCTGGTCAAGAATGTCATTGACCACAATATGGTCGAACATATCGGCAAGTTTCATTTCCTCCCTTGCCTTTTCGAGTCTGATTCTTATTCTCTCCCTGTCGTCGGTTGCTCTTCGCAGCAGTCGTTTCTCGAGCTCGCTTACCGATGGGGGCATGATGAAAATGGAAATTGCCTTTGTGCCGTACTGATCCTTCAGATTGATCCCACCCTTTACATCAACATCAAAGATCACGTTATTCCCCGCGCTCCTGATCCTTTCGATCTCGCTCTTCAGCGTTCCATAGCAGTAACCCCTGTAGACCTCCTCCCATTCGGCAAATTCACCGTTTTTTACTTTTTCCCTGAATTCATCATCAGAAATGAACCAGTATTCCTTTCCGTTCTTTTCATTTCCCCTCGGTAGTCTGGTGGTGACTGACACGGAGAACTGCAGGTTAAGATCCTGTTCCAGAAGATGGTTCACAATAGTGGTCTTACCCGCTCCCGACGGCGCCGATACAATTACCAGTTTACCTTTCATCCTTCTGTGATCCTATAAAATATTGTTTGTCTGTTCCTTTATCTTTTCCAGTTCGTCTTTCATCCTGACCACCAGCTTCTGTATGCTGGCATCGTTGGCTTTCGACCCCAGCGTGTTTATCTCCCTTCCGATTTCCTGGGCGATAAACCCAAGAACTTTACCGTTTGGCGCAGGGCTTTCAACGGTCTCGAGGAAATACTCGCAATGCTTTTTCAGCCTGACCTTTTCCTCATTGATGTCATATCTCTCGAGATAGAATATCAGTTCCTGTTCGAAGCGGTTCATGTCAATGTTTTCAGCGCCTTTATTATCGCAGAGTATCGAATAAAGCTTTTCCCTCACTTTTTCAATTCTTCCGGGCTCGAAGGTCTCAACTTCGGCAAGGCACTCGAGTATCCCCGATATCCGCTTTCTCAGATCGTCTTCTATCGATTTTCCTTCCGTGGTGCGATACAGGTCGAGGGTATTAACCGATTCGACAATGCGTTCCCTGACTAGATTCCACTCGTCCTCTGTCAGTTCAGGCTTTTCGGTTTTAAGCGAGTCGGGGAATCTCATTATTATTGGCATTATCTGGTCGTCAACATTGACGTCCAACTCTGAGGCCATTTCCCTCAGTTGCCTGAAATAGCTTTTCACTACAGTCTTGTTGATTACCGGTATCCCTTCGTCTTCAAGCATATCGAAGTATATTGAGAAGTCTATCTTCCCCCTGTCGAGCAGTTGACTGATCATGTTCCTGATCTCAAGTTCCTTTTCCTTATAAAGCCAGGGCACCTTGGTGTTAAGATCGAATTGTTTGGAATTCAATGATTTGATCTCGACAGTGATCTTTTTCTGAGCTGTTTCGGCTACGGCTTTCCCATAGCCTGTCATGGACTTGATCATTTATGTTCAGATTAACTCTGAAAGGTACGAATTCCCGCCGGTTTAATAAAAATTGTTAAATAAATATTACAATAAAAAGCAGCAATGATCTTGTTTTGAACATTATATGAAAGGCCGGCAGAGGTATTTCAGCTTCTCTCATATTGATTTTGTTATATTTGCGCAAATTAAACGTCTTATTTGACGTTATTATATAATATCTTGAACAGGTAAATCTGGAAATTAAAGAGCTGTTTATGAAAGGAAGATTTCTGCTCCCTTTGATGTTGTTTATTTTCTGTTGTTTTTCTCCCGGATTCTCCCAGGAAGTTACAATTGTTGCTGATACTGTTCTTTCAGTGCGTGATATGGATCAGGCTGATCAGACTTTTACCGGCGATACAGCGTCTCCTGTGACCATCATTCTGACCCGGGATCAGGCTATGAGCCTGCTTCAGAAGAAATTCAGGATCAGACCCGGACAAAGGTCCAGAGATCCGCTCTTTCCTGCTGTAGCACGCCTTATTGTTGAGGCATCAAACCCTCCTTTTGATTCCACGAGGCGCTACCTGATTGAATATCCTTTCGATTCGCTGAGGCTGGCCGGAGACAGCTTTCCCTCATCGAAAAGGATTGCTTACACATTGCCGGCCGACACTCTTCAGAGGAAAGACAGTCTGCAACTGGTGGCTGAGGCTGATTCCATAGTGTTCTCACGCTATATTTTAAGGAACGACTCGATAAGGGCAGCGGTAAACACCCTGCTTGACTGTCTGGAAGCCCGCGATTCAAGTATAATTAAGTTTACCGGAGCCGGAGTGGGAGAATACCCCCTGTGGATTAACTCAAAGAACGACCGGATGATCAGGTTCTGGCTTAAAAATGACCTGGATGACTCCGTTACCGTTTGGATTGGAAATCTAAGGCGGAACACAATCGGACTGTACCTTGAACACGGTGTGGATCTAAGAAGACCCACACGGCAGGGATATATAACCGAAGCACGGATCGATGTCGAGCCCCGCGACAACTACACCCTGGTCGACATAAACAGAATACTTACAAAATCGCAGTTCTGGAAGTATCGCACCGAAGCTGCCATTTCCCTGAACCAGGGGATTGTTTCGAACTGGGTGAAAGGCGGGGAAAACAACATATCAACTGCTTTCGACATCACCGGGTTTGCCGATTACAACAACAAGAGCAAACGCCTTTCATCATCCAATTTTGCAAGGATAAAATACGGCCTTATCAAGTCGGGGAATGAAAAAATCAGAAAGAATATCGACCTGCTTGAGACAAACTCAAAGCTAAACCACAAGGCTTTCGGCAAATTCGATTTCAGTGCAATAATGCTTTTAAAAACACAGGTTTCAAAGGGTTACAATTACCCTGACACTATACCCGTTTCCAAACTGCTTAATCCCGCGATCCTGACATTGGGATTCGGACTTGACTACAAGCCTAACAAGAAAACATCGATCAACTTTTCGCCTCTTTCGTACAAGGCTACTTTTGTTCCCGACACGGCAACCATTGAGCAGACAAAGTACGGTATAGCCGCCGACAGGAGGTCGAAACATGAACCAGGAGCCAGCTGTATGATAATGAATGAAATGCGTCCGCTGAAGAATGTGACTTTGACCAACAGGCTACAACTCTTTACAAATTATATAGATAATCCCCTTAATATCGACGTCGACTGGGAAATGATAGTCCAGGCCAATCTCAACTGGTTTACCGATGTAAGGCTCAATACCCATCTTATCTTTGACGATGACACCAAAACACCGCTTTTTGATAAGGATAAAAATCCGGTAATGGGGGAGGATGGAAAACAAAAAAAGACTGCCAGGATACAGTTCAAGGAACTCCTGGGTTTCTCCTTTATATTCAGGTTCTGATATATTCAGGTTCTGGCAAGCTGAAAACTGTTGCAGCGGATCTTGTTTAGTGCCTGACCCGCTTAATCGGGTCAGGCATAATGGTTTCAGAAGAATTAAAATCCGGTTTACCGCCGGGTTTTGTGATATAAGTTCAAAGGCCGTAAAATCTTAATTCTTTTTAATCAAACACTGATTATTTCTTTTATCTCTTCCAATAATTCCCGTATCTTTAACGAACAAAGTAGTTTGTCAGTCTGCATAATGCCGGATTGGGGGCAGGGGGGAGTGACTATCATTACCATTATTGTGACTGACGGGGCAGGGGCTTGTCCGATCCACAGCCTCGGTTATGTTGACCGTTAGCATTCATAATAATCGTGTACTATGAACACATCCCTTCGGGAAATTCTGAATATCAATTTAATCTCAATCAATTAAATGCTTCTGCCAATGAATCCAAAACTTACTATTCTGTTTCTTGCAATTATCATTGTATCATGTACTAATCATAAACGGAAAAATCAGGATAAGGCGGTTTATAATGTGAGTTTTGAAAATTGCAGAACAACTATAGACTTAAAGCTTAGCGATTTGGTTGACAGTATTAAGTTGGTTAGACTCGAAACAACACCTGAATCTTTAATTGCTAATTCCCCAGGAATCATTCTCACCAGGGATAATATAATTGTCATAGATATGAATGGCATTTATAAGTTTACACCTGAAGGCCGTTTCGTTAGAAAAATAATAAAATTTGGAAGAGGTCCGGAAGAACTTTCCCCTGTAATAGATTATTATTTTTATGAAAGAAGAAATCTGCTATTTATTGCAGACAGAATACAAAACAAAGACAGATTTCAGATCTATGATATTGAAGAAGAAGAATTCCTGGAACCTGTAATGAAATGTTTTCCGGGTACCTGGGGGGATTTTTTAGTGTATAATGATTCTCTGATAATGGGATCAATGGAACCCATACGTGTTGATACAAACCGATATGCCATGTTCATTCAGAATTTTAAAGGCGAATTGGTCACCGGTATGACCAATTCAAGAAAAGTTCTGGATGCAGTACTCAATAAAGAAACAGTCCAAAGATTACTGTTTTGTCAGGGAGAAAAAGATATCTTTGTTTATTATGTTTATGATGATACCCTTTTCAGGTTTAGCAACAATAATTTATCTCCTTATCTTATAGTCTCATACAATTCTCAAAGGAACTACATGCGCTCAATGGGCTACGAAATTGGAGAAAGCAGGGTTGGTTATCCGTCAGTTGATAATTCCAGCTTTATTCTATTGAATGAAAGTATTTACAAAGGGCAGAGTCAGAGTCAGGAAGATGGTTGGATTAAACATAATTATGACAGATATTATTATTTCCTTAATAAATCGGACAGATCCTTTTCAAGGATTAAATCATATACTGATAATATAACAGGCAAAATGCATGAGTGTAATGGTAAAGAACTAAATTTTCCAACTGTATTACCCGGAAATAAAATCTGTGTTCTATATAATCCATATGAACTGAGTAATGATAATTCTAAAGAGAATCTTTCAACGCTATCAGATCTCTCAATTCAGCTGCAGAAGATTCAGGAAGGATTAAATCCTATGGATAATCCGGTTTTACTTATTGGATCAATCAAAAGGAAAATATTAACTGATTAAATATACAGCACGAAATGCTAACAAGGACAGCCTCAGCGGCACCGGGGCTGCCGAACGTTGGGCAATATTTAAAGAAACGATTATACTAGTAAAGGTATGAGAAATAAAAAAATAATTTTACATGGATTGACAATACTATTAATATTGATTTCTTGTGAAAAAGGACATGATTTTGAATATCCTTTGGTTTATACCGGGGATGTAACAAATATCACTGATACAAATGCTTTATTTTCAGCAAAGATTTCATTTTTAGGAGATTATCCAATATTAGAGTCCGGCTTTATTTGGGGGGTACATTCAAAGGATAATAATGGTATTAAAATCAAAAATCCTGAGAATGTTAGTGGTATATACTCTTTATACACTAATGAAAAGTTATTACCAGGAAAAACATTTTATGTTCGGGGATACGTTCAAACAGAGAATACAACTTCGTATGGAAGGGAGGTTAGCTTTGAAAGTCCTAAAGGACAAATTAATACCGGAAGATGGTCTCAGATGTATAATGATTATCATGATTATGGAAGTGAAGAATTTATAAGAGCGAGTTTTACAATTAATGATATTACATATTTTGCTTTTGCAAACGGTGGTCTTTTATATAGTTATAATCCAACTACAAATACTTTTAAATATGAGCTAAGCAATCTACTTCTGTCAATTGCAGATCTAAGTGTGGTTTATAATGGTCATGCTTACATTTTTTCACTTGATGCTTTTTATCGTTTTGATCCTCAATTAAAATCTTTCTATAAATTAGCCACATTCAGCGATAGCAAATCAAAATATGAGGCATCTGGTTTTTTAATAGAAGATAATATTTATATAGGCTTAGGGCGAACCTCGGGAAAATATTCTAAAGATTTTTGGAAATACAGTATTACATCGGACAGTTGGGAACAAGTTGCATCTTTCCCCGGAAATTATAGAAGAAATGGTTTTTCTTTTAGTATTAATAATATCGGCTATGTGGGTGGTGGATTTAATGATATTGGGAATTGGCCTTATCCTAAATTTAATGATTTATGGTGTTATATTCCTGAATCTGATAAATGGATACAAAAAGAATCACTTCCATTTAAGAATGAAGAACTCTTTGATCTTCAAGGTACAAATACAGGAGAATTTGGTTACTGTTTTTATCACAACCAATTCTATGAATACAATCCTATATTTGATATATGGGAAAAAATGGCTGATTTAGATATTGGTTTTATTTTATACTATCCACACATTTTCTGGGATGGCAGTAAAATTTATATTCTGGACCCATCAAGAGATTATTTAGATGAAATATATTTTAAAATGTGGGTTTATGAGAAATAGAAGCATAGTATTAGGAGCTTTGGTTTGCTTTACACTTAATATCCATATATGTGAAGGCCAATTGATTGATAATAAAATCAATATCTATTTGTGTCTTTTTAATGGGTTATTTCACGGTGATAGCAAAATAAAAGATGGGAATTTTATATATCCTGCATTTTATAGTAATTTAAACAATATCAAAGGAGTGTCAATTAAAACTTTATATAAGGGATATCAAAATATTAGCTATGGTATAACTTTGTCACAAAGTTATGCATCAGATTGGAACTATGAAAATGAAGAGTTCTTTTCAGCATCAAAAGTAGAAATGCAATCACTGGCAGCAACATTTCAGTTACATAATAAACTTTCACCTCGCAGGATTTTTAGCCATTGTAAAATCTATCTTGAAATATCACCAACAATTGGATTTTCTGCTTTTTCGTCCTCAAATGAGTTATATGTTGTTCATGAGACAGATAAGATCCCAATACCAACAACATGCAATGATTTTTATTATGGATTCAATGGGAGTACAGGAATTGAATGTGCTTTTACTCAAGCTATAGGAATGCTTATTTCATATTCTTTGCAATATAATCGCGTACAATCAATATTATATAGCGATGACCATTTTACTGTTTCACAACTTAATGTTGGATTTTTTATAAAACTAAAGAAAGACAAAAGATTTTTTTATAGAAGCTGACATGAAACCCACATTTATTGCATACACAAACATGTATCTATATAATTTTCAAACATGTGCGTTTCCCTCGCTTGAGCGGGGCAGGTTATCATACCGCTGAAATCAAAATTATATTATGATGAAAAAAATTGCAACATTTACATTAATTCTATTATGTTTCAATTCTATTAATGCCCAAAGACGAAATGACAGATTTTTGGAATGTGGCATTTATACTTTATGGCATGACAAAGCTAAAGCAATTGAATGCTTTGAGAAATCACCTTCAATAAATGCCAGAGCTATATTAGAGAGGATAAAGAATCCTTCAAGAAATAGATTTACTTACAATTTTGACTATACAGACCCAACCTTATATGCCTTATAAAGCAGGATATGATACAGCAACTGTAAAAATAGAAGAAGTAGAATTAAAAACCGGTGATGTTATAAAAAAGCGAAAATTCAAATCTGATACTTGGAAGGAAAAAAACAAAATGATGTATGATGAAACAGGAGACCCATCATTTTTAGAGACCTTATATGGACCAAGCAATATATTAAGTCCTAATAAAGAGTATATATTTAAAGGAAATCCTTCATATGGAAATTTTGAATTAACGAACCGTGAGGGAGTATTAATAAGAAAGTTTCAGTTTTCTTCAGATATTCAATAATTTTGAATTGGATGATCTGGTCGTTATTGATCGAAAACATAGAAGTTCTGAACATACACGCCCCATATTGCATAACCTTCATACACAATACCTGCTTTAAAAAATGTACTGCAATATTCCGTACAATTTCTTGTTAATTACGGATAAATTCCGTACATTTGTATAAAAGCATAGTTATGGGAACATCAAGACAAGTTAAGGCGAGATTTGACACAAGACTTCCTTTGGAACAAAAACAACTCTTTGAAAGAGCAGCAATATTAGGTGGATATAGAAACCTGACAGACTTTATTATTGTAACTGTTCAAAGTAAAGCCAAGGAGATTATTGAGGAAAAAGAAAGAATAATTGCTTCACAAAAAGACAAAGAGATATTTTTTGATTCTTTATTAAATCCTCCAAAGCCTAATAATGATTTGCGTTCTGCCAGGGAAGAATATGACAAATTGATTTCCAGATGAGTTATTTAACGATACCGCTTGATTCTAAGCATAATAGAGAGAATTTCAGTTGCGGCAAAGACTTATTGGATAATTACTTTTGGACACAGGCAAAACAGGATGTTAAAAGAAAACTATCAGCATGCTTTGTATTAGTTGATAATGAAACAGGTAAAATATCCGGATATTATACCCTTTCCAGTAGCAGTATATCAAATGATTTGATACCGGAGTCATTTAAAAAAAAGCTGCCAAAGTCTTACTCGTCTGTTCCTGCAGTATTACTTGGCAGATTAGCTGTTGACAAAAATTTTCAAGGTAAAGGAATTGGTAAACTCCTCTTGATTGATTCATTGAAAAGATGTCATGATACATCCAAATCAGTTGGGACGTTTGCTGTTGTAGTTGATCCATTGGATAAAGAAGCTGAAAAATTCTATAAGAAATATGGATTTATTAGTTTGCCTGATAGTGGAAAGATGTTTTTGCCAATGAAAACAATTGAAGAACTTTTTGAATAATGCACTGTGTACTGGCCGGTATATGCAATTGATTTCCGCCCACAACAAATTATCAATTAGCCGCTAAATTAAGTTCGTGGCTTATGAGCTAGTCCGCTTCGCGGCTTTAGTTCAGCCAAACTTCAGCAATAATTTTACGATGGAAATAAGATTTCACCAGATAAAACCGATTAATATGTTTTTTATGAAATTAAATCGAGCTACATTTAAGGATTCTAACTAACCATATGATTAATTAATACTGACACAATTATGAAAGACCGCAGAACCTTTATTAAACAATCACTTTTTGCAACCGGAGCTTTAATGACCGGATCATCATTTAAGTTTCCAGAAATGCCGAAATCTGATTTAACCTTATCACTTGCTGAATGGTCCTTTAACAGGGCATTATTTGGAGGAAAACTGGACCATCTCGATTTTCCGGCTCTTGCGAAAAATGAATATGGCATATCTGTAGTAGAATATGTCAGTGGCTTCTTTGGAGGTAAAAAAATGGATTCTAAACAAGCTGCCAGGGACAAATCATATCTTAATGAACTTCTCCTGAGAAGTAAGGATGCTGGAGTAGTAAATCATCTGATAATGGTTGATGATGAAGGACCTTTATCTTCTGCAGATAAGAAATTAAGAGATGAAGCAATTGAAAACCACAAGAAATGGATTGAGGCAGCAAAATTTCTGAATTGTGTGACAGTACGCGTTAATCTACATGGTGAAGGCACAACCGAAGAAAGAAAAAATGCTTCCGTTGATTCAATGGGAAGACTGGGAGAATTTGCTAAACCCATGAATATAAACGTTGTTGTGGAAAATCACGGAAGTGTTACCTCAAATGCTGAATGGGTAGTCGATATCATGAAGCAGGTAAACATGAAGAATGTTGGCACATTACCGGATTTTGGAAATTGGTGTATTTCCCATCCGTGGGGGACCATTCAGGGTGAATGTACTGAAATGTACGATATTTATAAGGGATTGGAGTTATTATTGCCTTATGCAAAAGGAGTAAGCGCAAAAACGTATGATTTTGATGGCAATGGGGAACAACCCAAACTTGATTATAAAAGGCTTCTGGGAATAGTGAAGAAATCCGGATTCAAAGGGTATATCGGGGTTGAGTACGAAGGTAATACCCAGCCGGAGGATGAAGGTGTCAGAAAAACAATAAGTCTTATCAAAAAATACTACTAAAATCAATATTGCTTATTGCCTGATTAAAGAGGGTCTGAAAAAATAATTACGCGCCATTAGGACAGATAAAAATTCGAATATTCAGAACCCGATTTTTTGGAGATTACAGAACTTACTAAAAACCGCCACTGACCATATTACCAACCCTTAGGCCACAATGAATGAGTACCACAACTACAATAATTTACTGATTAAAATTGCTATATTCGAGGCTGATAACAGACTGATTAATGAGTGACAATAAATCAAATATTGATGTTGACAAGATTGTGAAGCATTGGGTTGAGACATCGGATGATGACTTCAATACCATGTTGACTTTATATAATTCAAAATCATTCAGTTGGTCATTATTTTTAGGACATATCTCAACCGAGAAGTTGCTTAAGGCTCTATATATTAAGCGATTTAGAGAACATGCACCTTTCACGCATAATTTGTACAGATTGGGAGAGCTGATTGGATTGGAAATGTCGGATGAGTATTCTGACTGGTTAGACGAGATTACTTCGTTTAACCTGAATGCCAGATACGATGATTATAAAAGAGAGTTTTACAAATTATGTACTCCTGAATATACCCAAGCCTGGATTGAGAAAATAAAAGCTATTCGGACATGGATAAAAGAGATGTTTTAGATATTGCGATTGAATATGCTAATGCTGTAAAATCAAAATATGATTTTGTCAGGATTATTCTTTTTGGTTCTTACGTAAAAGGTAATTTCACTGCAGATAGTGATATTGATATTGCTGTGGTTTTAAAAGACTACAACAACTTGATTGATGTACAAGTGGATTTGATGCGTTTAAGGAGAAAAATAGACAGTAGAATTGAACCACATCCGTTTAGGGAAAAAGATTTTAATATTACAAATCCGATTGTTAACGAGATTATCAAATACGGACAGGACATTAAAATCAATGTAGCCTGACATCCGG
>JAAYQC010000029.1 GCA_012519515.1 Bacteroidales bacterium
ACACCTGCCGGGTGAATTTTTTTACTATTCTATTGTCAAACACATTCACCCATAATTTATAATATTAACAAGGTCTTTGCATGAGTTTTTTTTGTTAATATTTGATTTTTTACTCACGGAATCAGGCTGGAATGTAACAGCAGATGAGTTCGATATCTATACAGGAACATATTATAAACGAAAACTTGTTCCAGACATTGTGATGCGTAATAATAGTGGCTGTATTGTATTTGATGCAAAATACAAGCGAATGGCATTTGTACCGAAAGATTTTGATCGATCAGACTTCTTTCAGATTCATACGTATGCAGGCGCATTAGGGAAGCAAGAAGATATCAGGATGGCTGGGCTATTGTATCCATTGAATAGCATAATCGCAGCCGAAGATGTAAGAAAACTGACCCACGAAGGCTTCTATTTTCCTGATAACTCTGGCAGAAAATTCATTTGTGAGGGTATTTACATCGGAGATACTGTAAAAGAAAAATCAGACCTGAACGAAGCAGAGCATGAATTCTGCAATAGAATTGAGAATCTACTTTCCAGTATCTCATGAAAGAATAACCAGGCTGCATTAATCGTCCAAGCTTAAAAGAGCTGTTGATGTGGCCATACTGTGGCGGAATTTTAGACTGCTGCTTCTGAGATTTACGAGGCGTGTTGATATCATTCATAGAAAATTCTCCTCCTCGGCTTGATTTTTGTTCACTTTTATAGTATGTTCATTATTAGTGAACACTCTTAATTAATGAACAAGGCCCCCGAATCATGGACATAGAAAACGAGATTCTGACCAAAACTGCAGATAAACTCCAAAAAGATACCGGCATTTTGTTCAAGGTAAAAAAGCGGTACAATGATCGCCTCAGGGATGTATTGATTGAGCTGAAATGGAATAAGAGCATCTGGTATCTGGACGCAGCGGTCAAAGGAACTATTAACCGGGCCATAATCGGCCGATTCAGGCAAAACGCACCAGGGTTCGAAAATACTCCTGTATTGATTACTACCTTTGTGACGCCCGGTTTAGCGGAGCAATTAAGAGAGCTTCAGATTAACTATATCGATACTGCCGGTAATGCATATCTGAATATTCCACCACTGCTGATTAATATACAGGGAAACAGACCCGGTGAAATCCAGGCAACCTCTGTCAGATTGTTCCGCACTACCGGGCTGAAGATCATATTCGCGCTCTTGTGCAATCCGGAACTGGAAAATAAAGATTACAGAACCATTGCATCCATGGCAAATGTGGCCCTGGGAAGTGTTGGCTGGATAATGAGAGATTTGGCACAAGCCGGATATCTGTTAAACCTGGGGAAAAATGGCCGAAAGCTTATCCGCAAAGATGAACTGCTGGAAAAATGGGTTTCTAATTATCACGAGCAGCTCAGACCAAAAATTATCATCGGCCGGTATGCGGCTTTAGATAAGGACTGGTGGAAAAAGGTTGAAGATAAATATGATGTACTCTGGGGATCGGAAAAAGCTGCCGGTATCATTACGAAGTATTTGAAACCTGAGATAACTACTATTTACATCAAAGAGTTAACTTCGGATTTTCTGATCAGAAACAAGCTTCATAGCACAAGTGAAGGGGATATAGAGATTCTGAAAAGATTCTGGCTTTTTGATGACCAGTGGACTGATCAGAATGTCGTTCCTCCAATACTCGTTTATGCGGACCTGATCGCCGGCAAGTCTGACAGAAATATTGAAACGGCAAAGATTATCTATGACAAAGAAATTTCTGGACTTATCCGGCAGGATTGATCCGTTATTAGCAGAAATTCTCTATTCAATCAGTGATATTTCTACGCAGAACGGTATCCAATTCTTTATCGTTGGAGCTACTGCCAGGGATATCTTCTTTGAGCTGCTGCATAAGATCAAGTCACGAAGGGCAACTCTGGATCTTGATCTTGGGATTCATGTTGCTGCCTGGAGCTCTTATGAATCATTGCTGATAAAGTTGACGGAGAGTGGACACTTCAGAAGGTCTAATATTCCACATCGTTTACATTATTACAAAGAAGAATATCCTGTCGACATAGTTCCCTTTGGCGAGATTTCAAAAACTGATGGAACAATTACATGGCCGGATAAGGAGCGGATGTCAACTCTTGGGTTTATGGATGCATTCAATGACTGTTATCAGGTCAAATTTGCAGAAAACTCCAATATAACCGTTCCTGTCGCCAGTCCTGCTGGTCTGATTATAATGAAGCTGATTTCATGGTCTGAGAATAAAAATAGAGCGGAAAAGGATGCTCAGGATCTGGAACTGATTTTTTCGCATTACCATAATCTATTTGAAAATACAGCCAGGCTATTCGATTATCCGGAGATTTTAGAATCTGTGCAGTTTAATGTTCAGCGAGCCGGCACTGTCCTGTCAGGAAAAGATACATCTGTGATTTTAAAAGATGAAAATGCCAAAAATGTTATAAGTAAAGTACTCAGTAACGAAACTCGTGAGAATATTACATCACAACTTGCTATCGATATGATGACTAAGAACAGATTGAATGAAAGTGAATACGAGGAGAGAGTACAGCAGATTTTTGATTTTAAAACAGGTTTTTACCTTTAGGTTAAGTCTCAGTTGATTTATAGAACATTCCCGATAAGAACTGAATTGATAACCCGGTTTGCTGAATCAGTTGAGTACATTTTCTTGAATACTGCCTGAGAGCAGGAAAAGTTTTATTCTATATTGCTTTATGAGAACAAAAGGAAAATTAAATCGTGATAACCGACTCCAATAATCCCAAAGGGATTTCCATCCTCGAAGACCCCGAACTCCGGAATCACCTCGACACCATTATCAACAAAATCTGGCCCTCACTTAAATCACACCTCGAAAAAACCGGTTATGCCTTTTCTCCCAATTCCGATCCTCTCATTGAGACAAAACTAAGCAATGTTCTGGTGCGATCAATGATGATCATGCTCTTTGATGCTCAAAGCGCTTTCTGCCGCATAAATCTCGATTGTTCACCGGACCACTGGATGATCCGAAATGAATTCTTCCTTACCCTTCCTGCCAGTGCAGATATAAAGTTCATCTGCGAGATTCTCGGCAACAGCCGTCTTTCCGGAAACCCTCCTTCACTGGTGATTTCAAAGAATAACCCGGCTGCCTATTACCAGGTTACGTTTGACTCGGGCAGGGGAGAGGACTGGGGGATGCACGAAACCTTGTATTTGATCGACAAGCTTAGGCGAGCCGTTGACGTGAACATCAGCATGTTTGAAATCATGCTCGATGGGGAAGTAAATGAGAATATCGTGGCGGAATTTTTAACTGCTGCTTATGAGATTTACGAGGCGTATTGACCAATTTCTGCATGAAATATCCTCCATGGACCAGCATAAAGGACCTGTTAGATAAGTTAACAATCCTGGCTAATATGGAACCAATATTCCTCAAAATGTAAATAAAAGTTGACATTAACCCGTATTTTGTATACATTATCTAATAGTTTCGAGTTTGTATTTCTATAGTTTCGCATACAATTACTCCAGATCCTTGCCAACGTATCTCTGCGGCTTTAAAATCAAAAACAACGGGGCACTATGAATTTTAATGGTTCTTTAATAAAGACCAGATCCAAAGAATCCGGAATTACACTCCAGCTGCTATCCAGTAAGCTTGGTGTATCAAGGCAGACTGTTAATGCCTGGATAAGCGGAACTGTTCCCCGGGGTGGTCATTTAGTTAAGCTCTGCACCCTTCTCAATCTGAAACCGGGCGATTTTTTCTCCGGGGAAACAGAAAGCCTCCTTTCAGTGCCGTTGCACCGGACTATCCGCAAAAAACCGGTCTCACCTGAAATGCTTGATGCCTCCCAGAAATTAGCTTCACAGTATCTGAACCTTTTCCGTCAGGCACCAACAGTTTCTGTACTTCCTGTTGTAAGGGTACAAAAGAAATCCCCTGAAAATGCCGCTATAATCGCCGAGAAACTTCGTGAAATATCCTGCGTGGACAGTGGCAAACCAATGGATTTCCAAAGCGCCTTCAGTTTGCTTGCCAGGCTGCAAATTTACACAATCTTCAGGTCTTTTCCGGTTGAAATAAAGAAAAGTTCTTATGCCTTTTACTCCCGGATAGCCGGACACCGTGTGGTATTTGTGAATATCGATACCAGTCCTTTGGACCTGATCTATTACCTCTTACATGAGACTGTTCACGCAATAAGAGATGAGGATCCTAAACAGATTAAAGTAGAGGAAGAAGAGAATTTCTGTGATCTGGTAGCCGAATTGACACAGTTTCCAGATTATTATGTAAAAAATGTTTCCAAATACATAACCGAATCTGATGACCCCGGAACCATAATCAAACGGATGAAAGAAATCTCAATAGAGAATGGACATTCTCTTTTTGGTATCTACTATCGTCTTAAACACAAAGGTATAATGCCCGAAGATGTTAAGATCGGCGGTGCCGCTACAAACCTTAAACATACAGTTCCAACTTTACGGAAGATTCTCTTCGCGAATGATGACCCCCGGCATTATGTTGATATGCTTTACAATTTTTCACCAAATTTTATGTCCTTAATTGAAAAGCAAATACCGGAATATTCAATACGCAAATCAGGTGAATTGCTTGGCCTTGATAATACAATCGATGCAAAAGCGGTAATTAGTGAAATTGTCAGGCGAAATTCCTGAAGATAAGAGGTATCTGTAATAGGTTCATTCTCTGTGATACCTCTTCAATACTGATGCTCCTGCAGATAGCACCGGACATGTTCAGAAATGACCAATATGGGTGCAAAACCATTCGGGAAATCCATGATGAAATTATCCAGACTACAAAATTTAAAAGTAAATACCCATGGGTCAAAGAGATAAGATCAAAAGTCAAACCCCTCGTCCTGAATTCAGATCAGAAACAAAAAGAAGAGCTTTTCTTTCAGGTTATCCGCGAGTTGAAATTTTCAGGGAACAATAAACCAGAAAACAGGCAAATTGTTTGATCTAAGCTATGAGGATATGAAACTGATCTCAAATGCTCTTTCACTTGAATATAAGGTGACCACTGGAGACAAAGGAATCGTTCAATTCAGTTCGCAGGAGTTCAAAGAAGATTTCCAGGGCAATATCTCACCACTGGAAATAATTATTTATTGGCTCGAAAACAAATTGATCACATGGGACCATGACAAACAGGCGCTTCTTGAAGATTGGGCAAAAAACAACGAGCATCCGCAGCAGGCAAAAGCAAAAGCGCGATTTATGGAATTAACAGGGTATAAATACTGCGGAAGTTAGGTCAGCAGTCACATAAGTAGGTTATCGGCTGATTCTGATTTTCTGTTTGCCAGACACTGTCTTGGGCGAATTTCTATCACCATAGTTTAAGTTTAACACTCGTATTTCCCCCAGAAACTCGTTTTCCGGATATGCTTCTGCTTTATTGTTTCGAAATAAACAGAGTGGGGGAGCAGCTTACCCCAATTGTCAATCTTCATACTGAGCTCATCGAGTTTTTTCAAATATCGTACCCCATGGTGGTAGTATCTTGATTGTGCCCTGTTTAAAATCGATTCCAGAAGCGCCCGGAAAAGAATAGCAGCCGTTAGATACCTTCCATTCTTTTCG
This sequence comes from Bacteroidales bacterium, assembly GCA_012519515.1. GTDB lineage: Bacteria > Bacteroidota > Bacteroidia > Bacteroidales > VadinHA17 > LD21. The sequence continues at coordinate 5,620 of JAAYQC010000029.1, forward strand.
AATTCTTCTGCAAGAGGATGAACACTGGTGTAATAGTCACCATCGATCTGATCCAGTTTGTCAAAAACGTAAATCTCTGCCTGATCTATCCTGCCGTTTTGAATAAGAAAAGAGACATTTGTATAGGATAGTTCTTTTTCCTGCAGGATAATTGCCGTTTCACCATCAATTATTTCCTCTTTCTTGTCCTGACCAACACATTCAAGAAGCGAATTAAGATTATCACTATTGCGGTGCTCCTTGAATATTTCCCAGGCAGCCTGGCCTGCATTGTCTTTGTCACCCAGTTTATTATATGCAGCTAAGAGAATTTCCTGATTCCGTGAGAATATCGTATGTTAACCATATGGTTCCTGCAAAAAAGCCAAATGCATATTCTATAACGATTTTGCATCAATACGGCACAGCTTATAATTGACATACAATAGTCAATAA
>JAAYQC010000003.1 GCA_012519515.1 Bacteroidales bacterium
CGAGGTGCTAATGGATCAGGTCAAATCACCATCATTATTACACCATGTTTCAATAACGAAGCCTGAATTTTGGTGTATTTGATTGGTAAATAACTTCCATCTTCTTGAGGTTTTATTATGAGCTTAACAGCCATCTCGATAATTATATACATTCAATGTTTTCCTCTATTTCTGATTTTTTAATTATCACGAATTGAGGCAATATCTAACAATCCACTAATTATAAGCAGTATTAATTTGCTCATTTTTAATACTTCATTTTATGTTTAAACCCTTTTAAATATGTAATTTCTTGTCAATTATTCGAATTATAAAAAACTGACAATCAACATTAATTATGTCAAATAATAAATGGGGTATTCACATTGGACTCAAGTTTAATTTTTTATAGTGTCGTTCCTGCAGGACATATTTCCGAAGGAACGACACTTTACGAGTTGTTTATTCTTTACTTAAAGGCGAGATTTGTTTTGGGCTTTAGCTTTGCGCTGATATCCACAGGGACACCCTTTTTCAAATTAAGCGTGATCTCATTTCTCTGGGAAAACTGTGAAACGCCGTCCACGGATAGCTCTTCACATCCCTGGCGAATTCTTAGTGTAATCGTCTGATCCTTCAAAGGCAGGATGCGCGCGGACATGGTGTTTTTATTCAGGTCCCAATTAAGGTACTCAAGCTTCGCAAAGGTATATAGACACAGGCCGGTGAATTCGCCTTTTGCCAGCGCACCTGGCATGGCAGGCAAAAGTTCAATAAGTCCAGGCTTGGAGTACACCGCCATTTCCGCTAGTACAGAAGGAAACGCGCCTTGGGCATCCGGCCACATCAATCGATTTGAATAAAAGTTGGTCAACAGAGAGTGGTTCACAAATCCGTGCTCGAATAGTTGCTTTAAAATAAAAAAAGCGTACTCGCTGTCCTTTAAGCGGATGGCTGTGTACAACCGTTGCAAGAAGCCTTGGACCGTAGCAACTTCCATCGTTGACGTTAGGCCACGTTTACGGTTGGACTTTAGCACAGCAAGGGCTAATTCCGGTGTCTCTTCCCAGGTAATGGCGTTTCCTGGCCAAACGTCGTAATGGTGGGAGACATATCTGTGTTGCAGTTCTTCTGGGATATCGTTCCATGCAAATTCGCGCAGAGATCCTGTAGTTTCATCCAGCAGGAGTGCAGGGAGCTTGCTCAGCATATCGCACCATTTATCCTCCTTGGGGTCGGAGATACCCAAGGTGGCACAGGCGGTAAGCAGGTTGGTCAGGACTTCACGGCAAACCATCACGTCCATTGTAGAATTTATGACAATAGGTCCTCTATTCTCGTGATTTTCCGCTTGGAAGCCCGGGTAGAACAGATAACGTCCGTCTGGACCGATATCGGTGAGATAGTCTTCGTAGAACAAGGCGATTTCCTTCAGGCCAGGTACGACTCGTTCCCGTAGAAATGTCTCGTCGGCTGTAGTGAGGTAATATCCCCAGTACTCGTTAAAAACCCATCCTGCACAGGGAATCCAATACTGATAGGGCCGACGGGAAGAGAAATGGTACTGATAGCCGGTTAACATGTTGGGATGAACACTTGCCAAAATGCCTCGACAACCGAATATATTTTGAGCGTTTAAGCGGAAATCATCAAATTTGCTTTCAAAAAAGCGAAAAAAGACCTCCATCTGTTCATGTAGCCCAGTGATATTGCCGGAGCTTACCTGGAAATTAACGTTGGTACTCCACTGCCCCTGTGCTGGTGGCAACTCGCCCGTTTCGTTGATTAGGAAGAAACGCCCCATTTGATAGAGCTTCTCGAATAATGGCGCACTGAGTTCTACCGTAGAAATCTGCTCCACTTGCAATTCCTCCACGGATTTAAGTGCTTCGTAGTCGGAGCAGAGTCGCACTGTAGAACTTGTAATCTGAGGGGCAAGGACCTTGGCATTTTCAGCTAACAGTACCTCGTAATCCGCCTTGAGTGCTGCCAGCCGAGACTTAACAGCATTTACACCTTCCTCGCTATAGCGGGGCAGACGCTCAATCATTGTTAGGATGGTAGCCTTATTCGCACCGTTGATAACCAGTGCGCCATCTTCCACCTTAATACTACCACGATCCAGAACAACGCGAACCACACCAACAAACCCAGCCTCTGTAATCGTTTTATCATAGTGGCCTTTGACGATCATATAAGCCTCATTCTTTTTGATTTGCGTATCCATGTTGACAAACTCTATCCCACGGCGTCCATACTTAATCGGTAGTATAAGGGGATGAGACCATGAGAGGGAGAAATATTGTTGGAGAAACGGATTTTCGTGTGCTAAGGATTTTACTTCATCCGAACTGATTCTTTCTGCAATCTGATCTAGGGAAATTGTGCTACTCAAAGTGTATCCTTTAGGCGCTGTGAGCAAGTGGCAAGCTACTTGTGCAGGGCGGGAAACAAACGAACGACGTACCTGCGCACCCCGCTCGTCCGTCCAATATATACATGTTTCTCCGGTGGTCCAGTCGCTGACACGAAGATAGTCTCTTACATTATCTGAGGGAGTAGAGTTGATGTACATATTAAACGCGGCATGTAAGTTACTGCCCATTAGAGGAGTTTCAGTGCTAGAAGGACGTATCAACGTTGTTCTGTCGTACGTATCCTGGATAATATTCTTGTTGAACTGCTCGGCATATAGAGGATTCTTTACGATTTCCTCCATCACAAAGTTGGGAGCTTCTCTAAACTTACCATCTAACAGCATCTTACGCACGTTAGGCAGTATATGCGCTATTTTCGGGGGTTCCAAAGGTTTAAAGTTTGGAACATAAAGACTTTCATGGGAAAAGTCAATACGCTCTGCATAAGGATCACCATAAACGAGTGCCTTGATTGAGCCGTTTGCAGTATACATGGCGTCTCCGGATTTCATTGCGGGAGTTGTGCTGCAGAATCCCATACGGGGCACAACATCTGCGCGTTTAGAAATAGGCATAGGCGCATATTTCGCCTTCGGCTGCACATAGTTTAGAGAAGTCTGTCCCAAGCACAGCGATGATAAAATCAGTAGATTAACTACAATCATTGAAAATTTTATATTGCTCATTTCTTTAATGTTTTAAAATGTTGTCCATGCTGGACACCGTTTCCGAAGAAACGATACTCTATAAATTGTTAAATTTTACTATTTAAAAGCCAAATTTGTTTTTGGTTTTAACTTTGCACAGATATCCACTGGTACCCCCTTTTTCAAGTTAAGCGTAATCTCATTCCTCTGAGAAAACTGCGAAATGCCGTCCACGGAGAGTTCGTCATATCCCTGGCGGATTCTTAGTGTAATAGTCTGATCTTTCAGAGGCAGTAAGCGCGCAGACATGGTGTTATCATTCAAGTCCCAATTAAGGCGCTCTAGCTTTACAAAGGTGTACAGGTACAAGCCGGTAAATTCACCTTTTGCCAGCATTCCTGGCATGGCAGGCAACAGTTCAATAAGTCCCGGCTTGGAATACACTGCCATTTCCGCTAGTACAGCAGGTAAGGAGCCCTGGGCATCAGACTGTGCTGAACGGAGATTGGGATTGTGGCTAGTCAGAAGAGTACGGTTCACAAATCCGTGCTCGAATAGCTCTTTTAAGATGCTGCAAGTGTGCACTTCGTCCTTTAAGCGGATGGCGGTGAACAGTCGCATCAAGAGACCGTGGGCCGATTCGTTCTCCATGCCACGTCTGCGGTTGGACTTAAGCACAGCAAGAGCCAGTTCCGGCGTTTCTTCCCAATTAATGGCATGGCCAGGCCATACGTCGTGATGGTGGGAGACATGCCTGTGATCCAAATCTTCTTTTATTGCGTCCCAGGCATACTCACGCAGGGACCCTGTAGTCTCATCCAAGAGGGCTGAAGGGAGCTTACTCAGCATATCACGCCATTTGGCCTCCTTGGGATCGGAGATACCCAGGGTTTCGCAGGCGGTAAGCAGATTGGTCAGGACTTCCCGGCAGACCATCACATCCTGCATGCAATTGATACCAATGGGACGTCCCCACTCCTCAAGGTTTTCCGCTGAGAAGCCCGGGTAGAACAGATAACGTCCGTCCGGACCGATATCGGTGAGATAGTCCTCAAAGAACAAGGCAATTTCCTTCAGACCGGGAACGACTCGCTCCCGCAGAAATTTCTCGTCAGCTGTGGTAAGGTAATATCCCCAGTACTCGTTAAAAAACCACCCCGCACAGGGGATCCAATATTGATGGGGCCAACTGGCAGAGAAATGATTCTGTAATCCTGATATCGCGTTGGGATGGATGTTAGCCATGATGCCACGGCAACCGAATATATTCTTGGCGTTCAAGCGAAAATCATCGAATTTACTTTCAAATATATGGAATAAGACATCCAACTGTTTATGTAGTCCAGTAATATTATCGGAGTGTACTTGTAAATTGACGTTGATGTTCCACTGTGCTCCCACCCCTGGCGACTCCTCGCTAACACTAATGATTCGCCAGTAACGCCCCATGTGGAATAGTTTTTCGAATAACGGTGCACTGAGTTTTCCTTCCACGGAAATTTGTTCCACCAGCAATTCTTCTACGGATTTAAGTGCCTCATAATCAGTACAGAGACGCACTGTAGAGCTTTCTATTTGCGGAGCAAGTACCTTGGCATTTGCGGCTAACAGTGCCTCGTAATCCGCCGTAAGTGCTGCCACCTGGGACTTGACCGCTTTCACACCCTCCTCGCTATAGCGGGTAAGAGGCTCAATCATTGTTAGAATGGTGGCCTTGTTCGCACCGTTGATGACCAGCGCACCATCTTCCACTTTAACGCTGCCACCATCCAGTACAACGCGAACCACGCCAGCAAACCCGGATTCTGTTATCTCTTTCTTAAATTGGCCTTTAACGATTATGAAAGCTTCATTCTTTTCGATTTGAGAGTCCATGTTGACGAACTCTATAGTACTCGGTCCCGGCACCCTACGGCCAGCCAACCCCCCAATTTGGCTAAGGGAAATTGTACAACTCAGCGAGGAGCCTTTTGGTGCTGTGAGCAGTTGGCAGGCAGCCTGCGCAGGGAAAGAAACAAACGAACGTCGTACATTGGCACCCCTCGCGTCCGTCCAATGGATGCGTGTTTCGCCGGTGGTCCAGTCGCAGACGCGTAGATAGTCAGTAACATTGTCCATGGGGGCGGAGCTAATGGTCATGTTAAACGGGGGAATTGAGGTGCCACTATTGAATCTCAGGGGTTGGTGAGGAATCCCGTTCTCATCAAGGGTATATAGTGGACCGTAAAGAGGATCCTTCAGAACTTCATTCATCACAAACATGTTCACTTCCCTGAACTTACCCTCTAACAACATCTTACGCACCTCAGGTAGAATATGCGCTATATTCGGGGGAGGCATAGGAGCCTGGGTGGGAACACCAATTATTGCACGGGAATAACTAACATGTTCTTCGTAAGGATCGCCGTAGATGGACCCCCTGATTGATCCGTTCCCGGTGAGCATGATGTCTGCAGCGGTTTCTGCGGGGGTTGTACTGCAGAATCCCATGCGGGGCACAAAATCTGCCCGCCTGTTGATAGGCATAGGCGCGTATTTCGGCTTCGGCTGCACATAGTTCAGGTAATTCTGTCCAAAGCACAGCGATGACAAAAACAGTAGGTTACCTACAAATATTGAAAATTTTAATTTATTCATTTTCTTAATATTTTATATTTGTGTTTGTTGTTTTCTGCATTTGAAAATATTTCTAGGAATATAGGTCGTAAATCATTGACTTACAGTGCGAATAACTTTCTACATCTATCCTTTATTACCAACAGCCATATTCTTACTTTATATATGTACTGAGATATGAAATCATTATCTTGTAATGGTTAATGGTTTGGCTTTACTCCAATGCAATAGACAAATAGATATGTCGTCCGTAAAAAGATATGATGACGCGCTATGTGTAAAACAGATAGAAAGTGCTTAACGGGGCGGTAAACCTAGAAATTTGAGTCCACTCAAAAACCTCTATTATAATTACTGTTGACAAGAAAGAAATTGATTATCCGTCTTTTATATAGTGTATTATTTGAGTGGACTCAAAAATTAGAATCACAAAGTTTTATCGCCACGTAACTGTTTGAAGCAATGACCCTTTATTTCTCAAGATCTCATCTCTGTGGATAGGCAAGAGATAATATCTATCATCCCATGAACCTTTTCTAACTTGACGCAAAACAGTACTATAGGTTTTTTCGCCTGTGGTCATATTTTTAATAATTTGAGCGCCGTATATATCTCTATTTTCTGTTATATGGGCTATTTTCCATCTACGCACATCAAAGTACCTATGCATCTCAAATGCCAGCTCAATTCTTCGTTCATTGTAAAGCCTTGTTCTCAGCTCCTCGCCTGTAACAGTTTCTGGAATATCCGGCATATTCACTCTCGCTCTGATTCTGTTCAGATATTCTCGGCAAACATCTTCATTGCCCAATTCAAACATCGCTTCGGCATAGTTGAGATATATTTCACCAAGACGATAATGACAATATGTAATTGTACTTTTGCCCCAGAGTAAATCCTCTTGGTCAACATCGGGCGCAAATTTTCTCATTAAATAGAGCGTCAATGGATTATCGCCATTTTGGAGTGGACTGTCACTTCCCCATTGTTTCCCGTCTTCGCTTACCCAAAATTCATGCAAGTCACCACGATACACTGCGCCATCATGTATTATTGTGGCATAGAAGCGCGGATCTCTGTCTTCGTATGGCTTTTGAGGATCATATCCGGAAGCTGGATTGACGCTTTTAGTACCATCATCATTCCAAATAAATGGAGGCAATCCCGTGGATTGCATATCATAGTCATCTACCAAGTTTTGCGATGGTCCCATACTTGCCCACCATCCTGAATATCCTCCATAACGGCGGCCAAGATTATCTATTGGAACATTATGGCCTGAAGTTGTTGTGAAATTTTTGACAAAGATAAATTCATTGTTAATAATCCCGTTCGGATTATTAAAGGCTCTAGCATAATTAGGATGCAATTGATACCTGTTACCCGTTGAGTTAAAAAAATCTTCGGCAGCATCCGCAGCCCTTTGCCATTTGGCAGTACGCGACTCATTAGGATTGTGTAATTCTGCAAACAGTGGTGAAGCAAGATACAGATACATTCGCGAACGTAGAGCGAGAAGTACATCCTGGCATATTCTGCCATAGTTGGCACTGCTGCCAGGATAGTATTCTTCTAAATCGGGCATGGCTTCTGCAATCAATCTTTCTATTTCTGTAACACATTCCTCTAAGGTATTACTGGTAAAGGTTACTTCATCATGCAAATTCCAATAATTGTCAACTATGGGAACACCTCCAAAACGAATAATCAAATTGAAATAGATAAACGCCTTTATAGCTTTAGCTTCAGCAAGCCATTCATCCTTATTTTCAATTAAAATATCAGTATTTTCCAACTCATTCAGGAAAATATTGATCTTGCGAATATACTGATAGGAGGAATTCCAAATATACAGTTTCATCGCACTTAACGTATTAACGTTGTCTTCGTTAAGTGAACCAGTTGTTATTATGTATCCAGACCGTGCATTATTAAAAACTTCATCCGTTGCTCGCGACGTCCATTCAGGTGCTACTCGATAAGTATATGAAAATTCACTGGGGATACCCCAATACAACTCATTCAGATAAGCCCTCATCATTGCTTCAGATTGAAAAACCATTGTTTCATGAATATTTTCAGTTGGTGAAAGATCAAGCATATCCTCACAAGAATAAAATGATAAGGAAACTATTACTAATAAAATCAGATATTTTTTCATTTTATTAATTTATAGAAATTTAAAATTTAATATTTACTCCTAAATTAAATACGCGCTGAGGTGGATAATTTCCAGATCCACCACTCAGTTCAGGGTCGGCATGTTTTATTTCTTTTGCCCACGTCAACAAGTTGTAGCCGCTACAATATAATCTGAAGCCGCTAAGTCCAATCCTTGATATGACATCTTTAGGAATAGAATATCCTAATTCGGCTGTTTTTAATCTGATAAAGGTAGCATCCATCATAAAGAAATCTGTCATACCGGGTTGATAGGCGTCTGATCTAGGCATTTTACCGGTAGTATTATCCACTGTCCACCGGTCTTCTGCACGCGTCACGTAGGAATTCTGTCTGTTAGAAGCACCTAAAGAAACGTAACTCCCGTCGTAATTATATGCTCCCGTTTGACCTTGTAAGAAAAGGGATAAATCAATACCCTTATATGTAAAGTTTGAATTCAATCCAAACACCATTCTTGGTGTTGAAGTATAATTAAAGCGATACTGGTCATCCGTATTGATGACATTATCAGTAGCATCGCCCCACTCGGCGGTTAAATTGACTATTCTTAAATCACCGGGTCTGTTGGATCTATGGTATGCTCCCTGAGCCGGATCTATAGCATTAGGTCCCCCGTCAGGGTCACGCTGATACATCGTTCCGTCGGTTTTATACACCAATTGAGCGCCTATCGGTCTACCTGTTTGCTCTCGCCAAGGCACTGATTCAGGTGTTTCGTCCATAAAAATGATTTTTGATTTGCTGTATGCTACATTAGCAGAAAGACTATAACTAATGTCATTATTTATCGCATTCCTATGGGTTAGAATTATTTCATAGCCCTTGACTTCAGCCTCGCCAATATTCTCGGGCGGTAAAGCGGAGAACCCAAGCGTGTTGGGAATTGACATTCTGCGGGTAGTCAAAATATCTGTTCTATGTTCTTTAAAAAGTGTTACTTCAACTCCCAATAAACTGTTCCAAAGCGATGCTTCAAATCCGATATCATTTTTAAGACTTTTTTCCCAGGTAACATTCGGGTTTGGCATTGTGCTTACTCTAATACCGTCATTGACTGATGAACCAAACACGTAACTGCCCGCAAAATCGTACAACTGCAGGTATTGATAGGGGATTATTCGGTCATTACCTGTTTGTCCTACAGAATATCTTAACTTCAAATTATCTATAAACGGGAATACATTGCGAAAGAACGATTCTTCTGAGATTCGCCAGCCAAATGATGCAGCAGGGAAAAATCCGAATTGTTTACCTTTTGGAAAATTACTGGAGCCGTCATACCTGAATATGAACTCTGCTAAATATTTCTTCCGGTAATCATAGTTAAGACGTCCCATATAATTGTCGCGTGCTGAGTGTCCCGAGGAACCTGCATTGTCTCTATTGATTGGGTCATCGCTTCCCAAGTTGATTTCGGGAAGAAGTGTAGAGAGAAATTTCATACGGTGAGCTTGAAGCATATTATTGTTGTTCTTTTGCTTTTCAGTACCAACCATAGCGCTGATATTGTGAACATCATTGAGTGTTGTATTGTATGACAGAAGCACATTGAACATCATGGTAGTCCACTTATTATATGTATCCCTCAATTCTTCTACAGCACCTTTTCCCTCACCTCCTGTTCCTTGTTTGCGTTCAAGTTCGCCAGTCACAGGATTGCGTTCGTAAAAGTAATATGGAAGTACCCATCGCTTTTGGAATTGATTACGAAGATCATAATTAAAAGAAGCGTCTATTTTCAATCCTTTTACCCAAGGAATAGTAATTGATGATGTAAAAGTCGAGTTAATAGGGAGGTTCGAGATTTTTAACCAACCTCTATCGGGAAGTAGAAGTGGGCTTTCTTGAAATCTACCCGGGCCTCTTTCACCGGTAGAAAAGCGTGCCACAAGTGTAGGGTCTGCCCACGTATTAGTAAAAATAGTACCTGTATTTTCCCATGGACCATTTCGTTCAGAAATAATTGCACTGATATTGGCACCTACTGATATATGCTTGTTTAGATTAACATTTACATTTGAACGCAGATTGTATTGATTGTAGTTTAAATTCATGCATTTAAACTCAGAACCTTGGTCTTGCCAACCAAAAGAAAGTAAATACTTCACGCCTTCGGTGCCACCTGTTACTTGCAAAGATGCTCGGTTCTGTATCACAAAAGGTTCCTTTATTTCACTATACCAATCAGTATTAGGATAAACGTCAGGATTTGAACCATCTTCAAATTGTCTGATAGCGTCTTCAGAAAAGGTTGGTGTTGTCCAGTTATTCGGACGGTTGGCTCGATACCAAACTGCTTCGTTCTGTACACGCGCATACTCAGGAGAACCCAATAATTTCGGTCTTTGGGTAACACTTGAGAAAGATGTATTGGAGGTAAAAGTGAATTCAGGTTTTCCTATAGCACCTTTTTTTGTTGTTACGATAATAACACCATTGGCAGCACGAGCTCCGTAAATCGCCGCTGTAGCGTCTTTGAGCACCGAGATGCTCTCAATATCTTCCGGATTGAGGCGGCTCATATTATCGCGTTCTACACCATCGATGATGATCAAAGGGGCATTTGGGTTCACATCACTGCCAGTGGGGGTAGCGGCAAAAGAAGACTGACCACGAATCAAAATTGAAAGATCTTCGCTACCCGGTTCTCCTGTACGCTGGTTCACGATCAAACCAGGCAGCTTGCCTGTCAAAGAACTGCTAACATTCATGTTGGGTGTATTGATATCCTCGCCTTTGACGCTAGCAACAGAGCCAGTAAGAGTCTCCTTTCTCTGCGTTCCATATCCTATTACCACAACTTCCTCAAGTCCTGTAATATCAGGTTCCAGAATCACATTTAATGTGGTTTTATTAGCTAAAGGGACTTCAAGAGTCTTATAACCAACAAATGAAAACACAAGAATAGCATCATCAAGTTTTGAAAGCGGGATAGTATACCTCCCATTGATATCTGATAAAGCACCAATAACTGTTCCTTTGACTACTACATTAACTCCGGGCATAACTTCACCATTGGAGGCGTCTGTCACAGTACCTGTCACAGTTTGCTGTTGACCTGTAAGTTTTCCTGAAAACTCTTTTTTGGGATTATGCGTAAGGACTATCTGCCGGTCGCTGACTACAAAAATCACTTCATCGGTAAAAATTCCTTCCAGAATTTCCTTGATTGGTTTATTGTTAGCATATATATCAATTTTGCGCTCTACGTCAATCAACTTATGATTGAACAAAAAGTAAAATTCACTTTCGTCCTCAATCTTGTTAAGGACGTTTTCAATGGTTGCATTCTTCATATCCAAGGAAATCTTCGTATTCTGGGAATACGAAGAAGCTGCTATCAGGTTCAGAACTCCACAAAAAAGTAGAAAAGCAGTTATTTTCATAGTTAGAATAAATTTCCGCCACCTGGGGTTAGGACGAAATAAATCATAAATAAATTTTTTTTTCATACATTTGAAGTGTTGTGGTTAGTAATAAGAATGTTTTTCGTACTTGACAGGACATTCAGCTGACCTTAACCGGAGGAAGAGTGTAGCAGCACTTTTCCTCTTTTTTTCAGCCGATTAATTTTCATGTTGGTGCCATTGCATTTAAAGTATTAGTTAAACATGGGTTTAATTATCTGGGAAAACCAGTATTTTTTTCTTGGGGAATGATCCATCAGGCAGAGGCTTCCTATTTATCTCCTTAAAATTTATTGGTGCTGATAATCTAAGAAGCTTCAAAATTTCTTCCAGGGATTCATCCTGAAATGTAGCATGATATCGATAATTCCTCAATTTATCTCCTTGTAAATCAATTTCAACATTGAAGGTTACACTTAACTTGGAGAGCACTTTATCGAGAGGATCATTGCGGAAAATCAGTTTCCCATCTTTCCATGCCACATATCTGAAAACATCTTCGTTTGTAATGTATTTTTCCTTGGTTTGTTTATTACATGATAAATATTGGCTTGGCTTTAATTCTGAAATAAGATAATAATCCTTTGCCTGTTCGTTATATTCATTTACAGTAACTTTTCCAGAGAGGAGAATTACTTCTGAAATAGGATTATCTAAATACTCATTTATATTGAACTTGGTTCCAGTAGCCCTTATTTGCAAGGTCGGGGTTTCGACAATGAATGGTTTTGATTCATCACTTTTAACTTCAAAGTAAGCTTCTCCCGACAAATAAACTTTCCTTTCATTTTTATCAAACTGCACAGGATACTTCAGAATACTACCAGAATTAAGCCAAACCAGTGTAGAATCTGACAGCCTCACGTGAGATCTAGTCCCATATGCAGCATGGATTTCATTGTAGACAATATCTTTTGAAAACTTCTTCCACTTGCCAAGATCGCGACTTGTCCATATCATAGAGCCAACAAGTAAAAGAGGAAGAAAAAGTATTGCTGTCAATTTTTGCCAAACATGCCATAAATGCTTACATGAAGACATTGGATTAATCCTTTTGATGATTTTTTCAAAAGCTTTTTGTTCATCTATATTGATATAATCCAATTTATCATCAGATGCATCCCATATGTTTTTTACTTCCTCATAATATTTTCTGTTCTCAGCAGAACTCTCAATCCAGACATTCAACTGAAATAATTCATCTGAATCTGCTATTCCATCAAGATTCTTTGCAATTAAAGTCAGGATTCTCTCCTGATAATAATGTTCCATAACAATAAGTTCACATAATAAAGACGTCGTAAAACCAAATTCCTACAATTCATAACATTAAAAGAGTTGTAAAGTCATTTGGGAAATCGAGATTTAATAAGTTGTGTGAATCTGCTTTCATAATAATATTTATTTATTTTTTAATTAGAGAATAAATCCTGAAGCCAATAAAAAACAAATGGAAACAAAATAATCTCGCAAATAGTGTCTTAAAATATGCAGAGCTTTGCCTATTCTAACTTCAATTATTCTTAAAGAAACACCTTGAATTTCTGCAATCTCGCTATATTTTAAACCCTTCTGTCGGTTCATCCTGAATGTCTCAGAGATCGACTCAGGCAACAGTTTAAGTGCATTTTCAATACGCTCATTCAGTTCCGAATAAAGAAGATATGAATCAGTATTTAATGCAAATTGGGGTGGTTTTTCCAGCACATATTTTTTATGAGTCTGAATTATCTTTTTGTGTCGAAACCAATCAATGCATTTATTTTGAACTGTTTTCAGCAAATAAGATTTCAGGGAAGTATTTATTTTGATAGAACTCCTTTGTTCCCATAATAATACAAAAGTATCTTGGACAATTTCTTCCGAATGATTTAACTCCTTGGTGTATCTTGTGGCAAAGATCACCAAATCATGGTAATATGCACTGAAAATACTGGAAAATGCACTATAATCCCCACCTTGCAGCTTGGCCAAAATTACTTTCTCGATATGGGATATTGAAGAGGAATCTTTCATTCTATCATTATTCTTTTCAACGATAAATGATAGATTTTTGGCTTCAAAATCCTTACGTTCTTTTTTTGGGTCGACGGTGGTTGAAATTATTTTTTCCATTTTTTTAAAACAATGTGAAATGCCAACTCCCAGTAAGCATTTCACATCCTAACTAACCTCTACAATACTCTACCTAATTATAAATCCTATTCTTCTTGAATCATCCCTATCAGTTTTATAAGCATATATTCTTTAAAATATATAACAAATCACATTTTTAACAACATATATTCTTACCTATTCAATTCAACGACGTTTAAAGAAGAGAAAACCACAATAACTCTATCTGAATAATTGTTTAAAAGATAACATTTCTATTTTGTTTTATATAATTTTAAAAGTGAGTTCGAGTTCTGTTTCCCAGTTTTTCTATGTAAAAGTTCTGCTTCAGCCAGTCTCGCTATCGCCACATCCAAGGTAGATTGTTCATGTATCGGAAGGCTTGGTATGCTCGCATCATGCCACGAAGTTTTATGTCATATAATTTATCCAAGTGGTTTGTATATTCATTGTAACTTGGCCTTTCTGTAAATGATTGCTCGCTCTCAATACGTGTCTTTACGCCTAATGGAAAGAACTCTGGCATTTTCCGTTGTAAACGGTCTTCCTGCAATAGTTATAATATGTGTTGAATTTACAACATCATATTGCTTTCATAACCATTATAGATTGATTTGTAAGCTATTTAACGTGTGTTTCAATACGCTATCGGGGTGGCTCTCTTTCGTTCAGAATGCTGGCTCAGTTTGGACCTGAATTCCCTCTTCCACCATCATCCCTTCACCAGCACAAAGCTCAACATAAAACTGTTTTTCATTGGAAAACTGTCACAACGGTTAATTTTATTATATTGCTCGGTGACCGATCGACCACTTTATGTTGAAACCAGTTATCACCACGCTTGTAATAAGCTTTCTGACATCAGGTTCTGTTCTTTTTGCTCAGGAGAACAGTGTGATTGAAGCCACCACTACTGATTCTGCAATTATAATTGACGGAATTTTAAATGAAGAATTCTGGAAGGAAGCCGGGGAAATATCCGATTTTATCCAATATGAACCTGTCGAAGGTAAAGAATCGGACCATAAAACCATTGTCAGGATTCTTTTCGGGAAGGATGATCTGTATGTTGGCGCCTTGCTGTATGACACAAGGAGCAATATCGAGAATAATCTGGGCAGAAGAGACGAGTATAACAGGGCTGACTGGTTCATGGTATCCCTGGATTCTTACTACAGCGGCAGAACAGCCTTCACTTTTGCCGTCAATGCTGCAGGAGTACAGCTCGACGGGCAACAGGATGATAACCGAAGGGTCAGTTCCGGGGAAATCAACCCTTTGCTGCCGGCCGGTCTTGACGTCTCCTGGGACGCGATATGGTATTCAGCGGTAAACATTACAGATGAGGGCTGGTCCGTGGAAATGCGTATACCCTACAACATGCTCAGATATTCAAGAAAGGAGATACAAACCTGGGGTGTTTATTTCTCACGGCGTATCCCGAAATCCGGTGAGTTTTCCGAATGGCCGTATATCCCGCGGAACCAAAGGAATAACCTTGTCTCCGGATACGGGAAGATCACGGGTATAAAGGGAATTGACCCCCGGCCCAATATTCAGGTGCGCCCATACGTCCTGGGAGCTCTTAATATGTTTGAAAATGAAAACATTCCCGGAAAGGCTGACCATAGTTTCAGAGTCAATGCCGGAGGAGATATTAAACTGGGAATCGGACCCAATGTCATTCTTGATGCAACTATAAGACCCGATTTCGGACAGGTTGAAGCCGATCCTGCCGTCCTGAATCTCACGGCTTTCCAGACCCTCTTCCCCGAAAAGCGCCCGTTTTTTCTGGAAGGCGCCGATATTTTTAAATTCGGTATCGGATACAGCAGACTCTATTATTCAAGACGTTTTGGCGCTGATGAACCGATCATCGCTGCCATGAAACTCTCGGGCAGAACCAATAAGGATCTTTCATTCGGACTTATGGGTGTAACAGCCGGAGATGATTTTAATCCCACAAATAATTATGCTGTATTCCGTGCAAGTCAGAGAATAAAAGAATTCTCATCAGCCGGAGGAATCCTTACATATTATTTCAGTCCTGCCGGAAAGGGAAGCGGCTGGCAAAGTCTTACCGGAGGTGTCGACTGGGACATTAGGTTTAATGATAACAAATACGGCTTTGAGGGAATTCTGGCATTTTCCGACAGGTTTTCAACCGATCCGGATGCAGAGGAACAAAAAGGTATGATGAGCAGTCTGGTGTTAAGGAAAAGACAGGGTATCGTTGACGGACACCTGGCTTTTCTTATGTTTACCGACCAGTACAATCCTAATGACATCGGCTGGATCACCTCTGAGCAGAACTGGTACCAGATATGGGCCATTGTCAAGTATAAGCTTGCCAAAGGAAAGGAATTCGGCAGCTTTCAGCGGGGGGAGCTTGGCATGAGTTATGAAAGATGGCTTTCTATTCTGGAACATTATGACATGGGGAGCAAAACAAACCTGAAGATAACCCTTACAACAAAGGAATTCAGACAGATCATGGCTTCTGCAACACTGTTTGATCCCCTGGGAGGATATGATCTTTGGGAGACAAGGGGCCTGTGGGTATGGGCAAAACCCAGGGGAGCTGAAATATCAGCGGAGTTTTCAAATGATGCCAGAAAAAAATGGACAACAACTCCCAAAGCGTCTGTCAGAAAATATGATGACAAAGGTTCGGAATTCCTGATGGATTTTCAGGGTACACTAAATCCGGGTACAAAAGTTTCATTAAGAGCGAATATAAAGGGTTCACTGGAAAATGATAAAACCGCGTGGGCATCAAATGAAACATTCCTGACAGATTACTCCGGATGGAAAATAGGCAGTAGATCAGTTTCACCGGAGAACCTCTCTGAGGCGGATTTCACATCTTTTGATGACAAGGGAAAACTTAGCGGTATTCTTAATGAAGTTCAGGAATATCAACCGGGACAGTATTATGTGCCTGTATTCGGGACCCGCGATACAAGATCGCTCGACTTTACTTTAAGAGGTTCACTGACCTTGACAAGCAAATTCTCGATGCAGTTGTATTCGCAGCTTTTTGTAGCCAAAGGAAGGTACTCAAATTTCAGCATCCTCACTAATCCGGATAACATGGCACCTTTCCCGGAGTATCCCAAAAAGAGAGACTTTAACTATAAAAACCTGCAGCTGAATTATGTAACACGGTGGGAGTACAGGCCCGGATCTGCTCTTTATGTGGTTTGGAGCCATTCGCGTAGTAAGGATGAAGAACTGAATCCTCTCGCTCCCTGGGGCAATTCAATATATGACCAATCCTTCAGAGGACAAGTCACAGAGCTTTTCAGGACCTTTCCGCGAAATAGTTTTATGCTCAAACTGGATTACGCCTTTCACTAAAACCGGTTCCCGAAACCGCTTTATAAAGAAACCTGCTTTTAGAAGCATCACAGGGAGCTGTTTCCCTCAGATCAGTCATGATGATATAAAGAAGGGCGGCAGGCTCACCTTATATGTTCTATAGCACCTGATGACAGCATAAATTCTGTTTGACCTAAGGAGTTTGTTGTTATCTTTATAATGAAAAAAACGGAATTAAAATAAAACGGTACGCGGTACGTGGAAAGAACAGTACGAGGTTAGAAGTTCGAGGCCCAAAGCAGCAGCTCATTGTTCATTGCTAATTGTTAATTGTTCATTGCTAATTGTTAATTGTTCATTGTATTATGACAAAAAAAAACAAATCAGTTATCAGGCCTTTATACGGAATATTTTTGTTCATTTTTCTGGCAGCCGGAACAGTTTTAAATGCACAGGATTTTGGCAGAAAGGAAAAACTGAACGACGACTGGTATTTCAATCTGGGAGACATCCGCTATGGAGGGATTGAAAATATGGATTGCAGCAAGTGGGCTGTCGTTGATCTTCCTCACGACTGGACGGTGAAACAAAACGCGAGTCCGGAGCTTGCAAGCTGCACGGGTTATCTTCCGGGAGGCATTGCCTGGTACAGGAAAGAAATCGTTATTCCTGCCACTGAGAAAGGAAACAAGGTTTATATCTTCTTTGAAGGGGTTTATAATAACAGTGAAGTCTTTATAAACGGGAAATGGGTTGGAAAAAGACCGAATGGGTATATCTCATTTATGTATGACCTCACTTCGTATATAAAATGGGGAGAGAAAAACTCGATAGCCGTACGAGTGGATCACAGCAACGATGCAGATTCGCGATGGTACACGGGATCAGGCATCTACCGGGATGTATACCTTATTTATGCCAACCCGATTCATATTGATCTCTGGGGTGTGGCCTACAAGGCAGATATTAAAAATAATCTGGCAGAGATCACCATTAGCTCAACAATCAAAAATTCCACCGGATCTGCAACGATAAAAGTGGTTCATGAACTATTTGATGCTGAAGGCCGAAAGCTTGTATCCACTTCAAAAAGCGGACAGGCTTCTGCGAAAGCGCTTACGGAATTCAGCCAGGTTATGAAACTGAGATCTCCGGCTTTGTGGAGCATCGATTCGCCTTATCTGTATTCGCTGAAAACATCTGTATATAAGGGGTCTGATCTTATTGACGAAAACATTGTCAAAGCCGGCTTCCGCGATATTAAGTTCGATCCGGATAAAGGCTTTTATCTCAATGGGGTAAACACCAAGTTAAAAGGAGTATGCATTCATCATGATGCAGGTGTTCTGGGTGCCGCGGTTACAAAATCAGTATGGAGGACACGGCTTGAAACTTTGAAAAGCCTTGGGGTAAATGCTATCCGGACAAGCCATAATCCTCAGGCTCCTCATTTATATGAATTATGCGATGAACTCGGCTTTGTTGTAATGGATGAAGCATTCGATGAATGGGAATATCCGAAGAACAAGTGGATCACAGGCTGGAACAGGGGTGTCCCGGGGCATCAGGGGACTTCGCAGTATTTCAGGGAGTGGAGCGCGCGCGATTTAAGGGATCAGATCCTGCAGCACCGGAAACACCCTTCCATTATCATGTGGAGTATAGGCAATGAAGTGGATTATCCGAATGATCCCTATACTCATCCCGTTCTTGCAGATGAGGGTATCAGTCAGCAGTCTGTAAGGGCATTCCTGGAAGATCATCCGCGGGCAGAAACCCTTGGTCAGATCGCGAGGGAACTCGTGGCAGTTGTCAAGGAGGCTGATAATACCAGGCCTGTAACAGCTGCTCTTGCCGGCGCGGTAATGTCGAACTATACCGATTATCCGTTTGTGCTTGACCTTGTCGGTTATAATTACACCGAGAACAAATATGACAGTGACCATGAACTGTATCCGGAAAGAATTCTTTACGGAAGTGAAAACAGACATGATCTGCCGGCGTGGTATGCCGTGAAAGACAAGGAATTTATTTTTGGACAATTTCTATGGACAGGTATCGATTATCTGGGAGAATCAGGTCCATGGCCCGCCCGGGGTTCGACCGCGGGTTTGCTCGACCTTGCCGGAAATGTCAAACCCAGGGGCTATTTCCGGAAAGCCTTGTGGAGCGGGGAACCGATGGCTTACATAGGAACTTACAAACTGGTTGAGAGAAGCGGTTCACGCCGGGTAAACAGATTGTCATCCGATGCACCGCCGCTGTGGAATTACGATAAGGATAGCAGGGTTCAGGTAGTCTGCTACACGAATTGCAGCGAGGCGGAATTGCAGCTTAACGGGAAAACAGTCGGTGAACGCAAACCCTATGACCCTGAAACCGGGATAATCTCATGGATAGTAGACTACGACCCGGGCGAACTCAAAGTGCTGGCATTCAATAATGGAAATGAGGCCGCGTCGTATAAGATTGTGACCAATACTATGCCGGCAAAGATTGATGCTGAGGTTCTTAAATTGAAAGATGATGAGCTTGTGAGGCAGGTAAGGGTAAATATTCTTGATACAAACGGCAACCACTCAATCCTGGCTGACAATGAAATCAGCTGTGAAATATCCGGAGGGACCCTGCTTGGAATGGAAAATGCCTCATCCAACGCGGCGGATAACTATCAGGACAACAGGCAACGATGCATTAACGGCAGGCTGTTGATTTTTGTAAAGAAAGATGCAGCGGAGACCCCGGTTTCCCTGAAGCTGTCATCACCGCTGCTTGAATCGGTGGAACTGGAGATTGAATAGTCAGTACTGCCTGAATCGCATCAGTACAACCGGGATTCAGGCGAAAGGAATTATATTATGATAAACATATAAAATATAAAGCGTTTAGCGATGGAAAGAAAAGTTTGTTGTTTATTGATTTTATTGACGGTCAGCTGGCCCTTCCGGGCTCAGACCGTTGAGAAAGGACCTTACACGGTTTATACGATAGGAGAGGGGGTATATCGCATCGAAGATGCCAACAGCAGCTTTCCGGCCGGTCTCAAGACCGATAAGGACGGCAAGGTAATGAGCATGAACAATTGCTCCGACATGTACCTGGTTACAGGACAGGAAAAGGCGCTGCTTATCGATCTGTCGAATTTTATAAAGTGGGATGATACAGCCATTGAATCGCTTCGTTCATTAATCTCGGAACGAATCGGGAACAAAGAGCTTTATATTACCGTCACCCATAAGCATGGAGATCATTTAGGAATGCTTCCGGCTTTCAGGGACGATAAGAAGGTGAAATTCTGGATTCCTGAAGCGGAATTCAGGGGTATGGATATTTTCCCGAAGGAGAGAACGACTTTTGTCCCGGAGAATGCATCCATGGATCTGGGCGGTGGATATCTGATCACCACGATTGAAGTTCCGGGCCATACGGAACATGGGACATTGTTCTTCATAAAAGGCAGGGATATGGTTTTTACAGGTGATGCTTTGGGTTCAGGCAGCGGAGTATGGCTGTTTAATTATGAAAGTTTCATCACATATACTAAATCTATTGACGATCTGATCAGGTATATCGAAGACCCGGCAAACCATATCAACCCGGGAAAACTTGTTCTTTACGGCGGACATTACTGGCAGCGCGGTTCCCGGGAGAAAATTGGCTCTGAATATATTTATGACATGAAAACCCTGATTGAAAAGATCAGAAAGGGTACATCTGAAGAAATTTCAGTTTCCAATCAGTTTAAATACCTGGATACAAATTTCAGATACGGAACGGCAACAATTACCTGGAATAAGGCGGATGCTGCAAAATATGCGGGTACATTCAGTGGCAGTTAGCTATGCTCCCTGTAGTTTACTCCATGGCGCCACTGCATCCCTAATCATCTCATAGCCTTGCCTTAAACAACCGGATTCTAAAGAAAAACTTCACATAGAACCCGACCGCACGACCGCACGACCGCGACCGCACGACCAATGTCCGGCTTACCAGAGATTCTCCCCGTATTCCCATCCCTTACGGACAGGTTCCTTGATATAGGCATCCAGTTCAGGATGATTCCTGACTTTCATATTTACGGCATCATATTCAATGCGCGTATCGAATCTCTGTGCCAGTACACCTATGACTGCCATCTCAACCATTCCTGCAGAGTAATCGAAATTCGAACCGGGCAGTTTATTGTTTTTGATGGCATCAACCCATTCGCGCTGCGGATTTTCTTCAAAAGTTCTTGGAATAGTCGGTTCCGGCAGGCTTTTCTGGTATTCCGGCCAGTCTTTAGCGGGTACGAGAATTTTGGGATTATTCGGACGACCGCCAGTCATAAGACACTGTTTATCACCGACCATGATCATGCCACTTCCAGGTAAGCTTTCGAGGTTCCATTCAGGGCGGATGTCGGGTTTCAGGCCGCCTTCGTACCATCGCATGGTAACCGGAACTTTATTTCCTCTTGCCGGGAAATCCCAGCGTATAATAGCCTTATCAGAGACAAATCCGTTATCAGGAACTGGAGTTTTGAACTCGGTTTCAGCAACAAGGGGCAGTCCCAGGTCGAGTGACCAGTAGGGAGCATCGAGGGTATGGCAGCACCAGTCTCCCATTTCGCCAAGGCCGAAATCGAACCAGCCTCGCCAGGTTTTTGGAGCATAAATACTATTGTACGGACGGAATGCTGCCGGTCCCAGCCACAGATCCCAGTCGAGGTATTCAGGAACAGGTTGTTCCGGTGGCGGAAAGCTTTCGGGTTTGTCGAAGTACTGGTTTTTCCCGAATGCCGGTCCGTCAAACCATGCAATCACTTCCGTAACATTGCCCAGGATTCCTGCATCATACCATTCCTTGACCTGGCGGATACCGTTGGTTGCATGTCCCTGGTTGGCCAGTTGTGAAACAACCTTATAGTATTTGGCTGCTTTTTGCAGTGTTCTTAACTGCCATACGTTGTGTGCAAGCGGTTTTTCGACTATGACGTGCTTTCCAAGCTGCATTGCTGCCATTGCTGCCGGGAAATGAGTGTGGTCGGGGGTGCAGACCATCACAGCATCAATTTCCCTGTGCATCTGGTCGAACATCACCCTGAAATCCTTGAAGCGTTTGGCATTGGGCATGGCCTTGAAGCCCGAAGCTGCCCTGTTGTCGTCAACGTCGCACAATGCAACGACATTCTCATTCCAGGCCGGATCTTTCTGGTTAATAACCCTGCCCCAGTTTGCAGCGCCCTGTCCGCCAACGCCTATTACCGCTATATTAAGCTTGTTCGCGGGCGATGAACCAATCAGGTTTGGAATAAAAAATGCACCTGCCGTCAATGCACCTGCTGATTTGATAAAATCTCTTCTTGTCTTTTTCATGTTCATGTGGTCTTGGTAATTTGTTCTTTAAAGATATTAAAAATTTGTTCGGCCTGGTTTTATTAACCCCAATAATTCCCCGCTGGAGCGCAGGCAATTTCAGGGCAACGATACCATGCCGCTACCACATAGCTCTTCACTCATCTTCAATAATATGCAGAACAGGCAATTCCGCCTTACATATTCATTTTTCAGCTTTCTCCACGACTCTTTCGCCGGTGGCATCGAACATGTCCATCATGTTACCGGTCAGATTGTTCTCATCCTTTTTATCAAGTGACAGAAATACATCATATCCTTCCGCGTTGAAAGATACCGTGATAGAATTCTCCCTGACTTCAATGGAGTAGATTTCTGCAACTTCGTTACCGGTGGCAGGATCAGAGATGTTGCCGGTAAGCTTGCCCTCTTTCATTTCCAGGTTCATCAACAATGTAACATCACCCATGGGGGTGGCTGTAACAGTTACATTCCATTTGCCGGCAAAAAATGCGGCATTGTCAGCCTGCTGTGCCCAGGTTGTGGTACACATGACAATTAAGGTCAATAAAACTATTATCCGTTTCATCATAATTAATTTAAGTAATCCGTTTTTAACGTATCATTGTGATGCAATTATAGCCAAAATAAATTTACTATAACAGAACTCAGGAAATTGTATAAGGTATTCCGGTGCAGGAAACCGGTTCATAAATAGACTGCCTGCATGACCTTATTTGAACAGTAAAAAAATGCGATTATGAAGATAGCACGACTCATCGTTTCAATCATCCTCTGTTTTACGGGTATAGCTTCAGTTTATCCGCAGGAAGGTGATCAGATCCTCGACGGAATCGGGGAAACAGCTTTATCTGCCCGCTATCAGTTCAGGGGCGATGTAAGGGACTGGTCGCGAAATAACCTTCATGCCATCATAAACGGCACTGATTACAGCTTTGTGAATGACAGTCTTTTTGGAAATGTTCTTTCCCTGAACGGTGAAAGGGAGACTTTTATCTCCATCCCCGGTGAAGCAGTCAGGGGAGAGGAATCGGTCAGTATTTCCGGATGGATCAATCTTTGCTCACCGAAAAGCGGACAGGTGTTTTTTGATTTTGGGAAAAGCGGCAAATCACATTTCTTTTCAGCTCCGGCCGGTACGGGCGAAAAGGAAGGCTGCCTGACCCGGATCGTGACTGAATCGGGAACATATTCATCAGCAACGCGGACTCTGGAGGCAAACAAATGGAACCACATGGCCTTTGTTATTGATATCCCCTCAAAAACTCTGAGTGTTTACATTAACGGTCTTCCTGCAGGCAGCATGGATAATATGGCACTGGAGCCTGATCAATTATTCGGCAATAATTCGGAAGGAAACAATAAACTATATATAGGTAAATCACTGGATCCCGGAAGCACTATCCTGAATGCCAGGCTTTATGATTTTCGTATCTACAGAATTGCTTTAAGCGAAAGGCAGGTAAACCGGATTTATAATAGCGCTTTAAGAAGGGAGGACACTTCAAACAGAAGGAGAGGAGAGGCAGAAAGAAATCTCCCGGAATTTTCGCCGGAGACTCCGCGGTTATACAATGAGTTCCTTACAGGCGTTGAAGATATCAGAGTGGAAACTTTAACAGGGTATATGCCAAGAATCCAGCGCTTTGCGAAAGGTATCTACAGTAATGATTTCGACGGACCTGATGTGAGAGTGCTGTGGCCAGCGCCTGAAGATAACAGACAGGTTCTTGCGCCGGGCACATACACGGTCACGGGAAAAGTTGCCGGGACCGATTTTCAGCCAAAGGCCTTTGTAACAGTCAGGGCAGGCGGGAAGCCAGCCGCACCGGTCCGCGTACTTGAAGCATTTGATCTGGATCAGGTCACTCTGAACAATGATATTTATGATCGCAAGACAAAATTCATTGAAAACCGTGATAAGTTTATCAAGGGTCTGGCGGCTGCAAATCCCGACAATTTTCTTTATATGTTTCGCAATGCTTTCGGGCAGGAACAACCGGAGGGGGCAAAACCGCTTGGAGGATGGGACAGTCAGCAGACCAAACTGCGCGGTCATGCCACGGGACATTTTCTCAGCGCTATAGCCCAGGCCTATGCCGGCACAGCTTATGATCAGTCGCTCAGGGACAATTTTGCCCGTAAGATGGATTATATGGTAAATACCCTGTATGAACTCTCACAGATGTCGGGCCGGCCTGTAAGTTCGGGTGGAGAACATGTGCCGGATCCGCGTGCCGTACCGGTGGGAGCAGGTAAAACCGACTATAATTCCGATCTGAGTGAGGAAGGGATCCGCACCGATTACTGGAACTGGGGCAGGGGATTTATAAGTGCCTATCCGCCCGATCAGTTCATCATGCTTGAGAAAGGAGCCAGCTATGGAGGATCCATTGCACAGATCTGGGCGCCATACTACACTCTTCACAAGATACTTGCGGGGCTTATGGATGTTTATGAGATCAGCGGCAATGAAAAAGCCCTGGAAATTGTTAAAGGCATGGGTGACTGGGTTCACTCCCGCCTGAGTCAGCTTCCTTCAGAAACACTTATCAGCATGTGGAACAGATACATCGCGGGAGAGTTCGGAGGAATGAATGAAGCTATGGCACGGCTTTCCAGGATTAGCGGTGAGCCCCGTTACCTGGAAACAGCAATACTGTTCGACAATATACGGCTGTTTTACGGTGATGCTGATCATACTCACGGGCTGGCCCGGAATGTGGATATGCTGCGGGGCCTGCATGCCAACCAGCACATACCTCAGATAATAGGGGCACTTGAGATATACCGTGATTCGGGCGCTCCGCGATACTATCATATTGCTGATAACTTCTGGGATATGGTCACCGGCGATTACATGTACAGCATAGGAGGTGTCGCGGGAGCGCGCAATCCAAACAACGCGGAATGCTTTACGGCACAGCCTGCAACACTTTATGAGAACGGTTTCGCGGCAGGCGGTCAGAATGAGACCTGTGCCACCTATAATATGCTGAAACTGACCGGCAGCCTCTTCCTCTTCAATCAGGATGCAAAGCTTATGGATTACTACGAGCGCGGGCTTTACAATCATATTCTTGCTTCCGTCGACGAGCATACACCTGCAAACACATATCATGTTCCGCTGCGACCGGCTTCGGTAAGGCAGTTTGGCAATCCTGAAATGACAGGTTTCAGCTGCTGTAACGGCACGGCTCTCGAGAGCAGTACGAAACTTCAGAATTCAATCTATTTCAGAAGTGCCGATAACCGGGCTTTGTATGTGAACCTTTATGTCGCGTCGACATTGAAATGGACGGAAAGGAATATTACAGTAACTCAGTCAACAGCATACCCGAATGAAGATCTGACGCGGCTGACCATAAACGGCAGGGGAAGGTTTGATCTGAAAGTGCGCGTGCCAAATTGGGCGACCAAAGGCTTTAAAGTGACGATAAACGGCAAAGAACAGAAGATCAATGCCATACCCGGAAGCTATTTAACAATAAGCCGCAGATGGAAAAACGGGGACAGGATTGAGTTGAAGATATCCTTTAGGTTCTACCTCGAACCGATTATGGATCAGCAGAATATAGCCAGTTTGTTTTACGGTCCGGTACTACTGGCAGCCCTGGAACCGGAGCCGAGGACGGAATGGCGTAAGATTAGCTTAAACGCTGAGGATATTGGAAAATCGATATCAGGTGATCCTGAGAAGCTTGAATTCATCATTGACGGCATTGTATTCAAGCCATTCTATGAAACATACGGGCGTTATTCGGTTTACTTCGATGTTAGCTTGAAATAGCCCAGTGACCGGCCGCGGGAGCTTCAAATATCCCATTTGAAACATCCGCGGATAAAAAATAATTCTGAGAGAGAACATTCCTTAAAGGTATTTGAACGTTAATATACTATTGTACCCGGCTTGTTGTTATTCAGACAACATGATTAAAAACAAGTTCGGGAATAAGGTTTTATTACTCCGGTATGAGATCTTGCAATCACTGAATCAGTGTCTTGTGTCAGGATTTCTTTTCGGTTTCATCTTAGGAAGTCCTGTCATGCCGGGAAAACGGAAATTTGGAAGGATATTTGATATATGTCAGGCATTTTTCAAAATATAAGGAAATATCTGTTTTTGTTATTTGTGGCGGCAGTTCCCGGTCTCAATGCTCAGATACTCAGTGATACGGCTGCCATAAAGCTTCTTAAGGAGGGGGTTGATGATATTTACGGTTTCAGGTTTTCTGAAGCCCGCTTAATCGGGCGGGAACTCTCCCGGGCTTACCCCGGTCATCCTGTACTTTTCCTGTATGAAGGGATGCTCACATACTGGTCGAACCATCCGCTCACACCTTCAAGCAAGGCATCGGAAGTGTTTGAGAAGGACATGACTGAGTGTATTCGGATCGCGGAAAGGGATCAGAACCCCGATAACTATGCCGAATACCTTCTTGCCAATCTCGGTG
This sequence comes from Bacteroidales bacterium, assembly GCA_012519515.1. Taxonomy (GTDB): domain Bacteria; phylum Bacteroidota; class Bacteroidia; order Bacteroidales; family VadinHA17; genus LD21. The sequence goes on from JAAYQC010000003.1 coordinate 26,498, forward strand.
CAAGGGGAATGCTGCTTTTGTATTATGCCGACAACAATCTTCAGTCAAAGATCAATCCCATGGTTATCAGCACATACAGATATGTAAGGGAGTCTTTTAACTATTCAACCGTTTTTCCCGATTTCAATTTTTTCACCGGGCTCTACAATTATTACCGTGAAGCATATCCCGAAGCACATCCCATCTACAAGGTGCTTGCCTTTCTTTTTCCGAAGGGCGACAAGGTGAAAGGCATTGCCG
>JAAYQC010000004.1 GCA_012519515.1 Bacteroidales bacterium
CAAGCATGAGCGCCCTGTATTCTCCATTCCTGTCGATAAAGTCGTAGAGATAGAACCTGGCAGCTCTGCCGAGATAATCAAGGTTGAGTTGAAACTCTCCGGGATCGGGGGCCGTGCCGATACGGTCGAAAAGTATCTGAAGGAAGGGAATAACAAGTGTATAGGAAATAAGTGCAAACACCGCACTCAGGATATTGTAGATAACATTCCTGACTGCCGACCATTTATATGGTTCGATATACCTGAGAAGAAGCCTGGCCTTGTTCATTTCAAAAACCGGTGTAATTAAAGGGTGTTATCCCTTTCAATTCCGATTTCAGGGATTCGCTGATATCAAGACTATCTATGAACCCGGCAATTGATTCCCTGGTAATCTTCTCGTTGGTCCGGGTAAATTCGAGCAAGGCCTCATATGGCTTGTGAAATCCTTCCCGCCTTAATATAGTCTGGATTGCCTCGGCCGCAACAGCCCAGTTGTTGTCAAGGTCGCTTCCGATCTTTTCCCTGTTCACACTCACCCTGTTCAATCCCTTAAGCAATGAATTCATGGCTATCAGCGTATGTCCTATGGGTACTCCTATGTTCCTCAATACCGTTGAGTCGGTAAGATCGCGCTGGAGCCTTGAGACCGGGAGTTTATCCGACATAAACCCGAAAATTGCGTTCGCGTAAGCAAGGTTCCCCTCACTGTTCTCAAAGTCGATCGGGTTCACCTTATGGGGCATTGCCGATGATCCTATCTCTCCCTTGCGGATTTTCTGACTGAAATACCCGAGCGAGATATAGTGCCACATATCGCGGGCCAGATCGATGAGTATCACGTTTATCCTGCGCATATTGTCAAAAAGCGCTGCCAGATTGTCGTAGTGTTCTATCTGTGTTGTGGGAAAGGATCTATGCAAACCGAGCGATTCATTTACAAAGCTGTCTGCAAACTCCATCCAGTCGATATCGGGAAATGCCGCCTTATGAGCATTCATATTGCCGCTTGCCCCGCCGAACTTTGCCGACCATGGTATTTGCCCGAAATACTTCGACTGTTCATCCATCCTCTCTATGAACACCCTGATTTCCTTTCCCAGGCGTGTGGGTGAGGCAGGCTGCCCGTGAGTCCTGGCAAGCATGGCTATGTCATTCCATTCCTCGGCCAGACCTGCCAGCATCTCCCTCAATTCATAAAGAAGAGGAAAATACAGCTCAGTCATGGCATCCTTAAGCGAATGAGGAATGGCAGTGTTGTTGATATCCTGCGATGTGAGGCCAAAATGAATGTATTCCGACCATCTGCCCCACCCCGATTTTATGAATTTCTCCTTCAGGTAATACTCCACAGCCTTGACATCGTGATTGGTGGTCCTTTCCAGCTCCTTCACCCTTTCAGCCTCCGCGATATCAAAGTCCTCGTAAAAAGCCCTCAGCTCCGGATAGTTTTCCTTGCCGAAATCTGAAAGCCGGGGCAGCGGTATCTCGCACAGGGCAATGAAATATTCAATTTCAACCATAAGCCGGTACCTGATCAGAGCAAACTCGGAGAAGAAACTGTCAAGCTCCCCGGTTTTATGCCGGTATCGTCCATCAATGGGAGAAATGGCCGTAAGATTATTTAATTCCATTATTTCGCTTTTTGGCTGTTCCTTTTTTCCAATATGAGTACAAAGTTATTATTTTAGAAGCTCCAAAATACAACTAATGGATAAAATCAGGATATCAGCCGTCAGGTATGCCAACACTTATCCCTTTATTTACGGGCTGACTGAGAAAGGATTTGATACAAAAGCCGTCATAGAAACCGACCATCCTTCGGTGTGTGCAGAAAAGCTGATCAGCGGAAATGCCGACCTCGGACTTGTTCCCGTCGCGGCTATTCCGCTTATTAAGGAAGCCTATATCACAGGAGACTACTGCATAGGAGCAGATGGAAAGGTAAGAACCGTGCAGATGATGAGCAACTCCTTACCCGTAGATGTGAAGAGAATCTACCTTGATTACAGATCCAGAACATCTGTAAACCTTATCAGGGTTATAGCCAGAAATTTCTGGAAGAGAGAGCCTGAATGGATAAACACTTCCAATGGATTTGACTTCCGGGCGGTCGCGAAAAATGAAGCCGTGGTATTGATCGGCGATCAGTGCTTTGAACTGGAAAACAGCTATCATAACAGTGTTGACCTGGCAGAAGAATGGAAGAACTACACGGGACTTCCCTTCGTGTTTGCCTGCTGGGTGGCAAACACTAAACTTCCGGAGGATTTCATTTCCGATTTCAGCAAAGCCCTTTCACTGGGAGTGAACAACCTGGGAAAGGTTGCCGAACGCTTTAAAAACAGCGGAACCATAACGGGACAGGCGCTGAAGGATTATCTTGAAAATAATATTGATTACATATTTGACGACCGCAAAAAAAAGGCAGTCGCGCTATTTCTGCAATATCTCGCCAAACTATGACACTTACCAGAATCAGGAAAGAAATTCATTGTTGCATCATTCTGGGAATATGCCGATTTTTCACTAACTTTGGTAAGCTTATTGTACTGATTAAATATATATAAACTAAATTCCGCTATCATGGCAAAAACAATCACATTCAATGAACTCCGGAAAATCAAAGACAGATTACCCTCCGGTAGTATGAAGAAGATTGCAGAGAAGCTGGATCTGCATGAAGAGACTGTCAGAAACTACTTCGGAGGAACAAATTTTGAACTCGGACAGTGTGTCGGCGTACACTTTGAGCAGGGACCGGGAGGCGGAATAGTGACATTTGACGATACCACAATCCTCGATCTGGCTGAAAGTATGCTCAACAAATAGAAGCAGGATTCAGTCAGTGATATCCTCGTCACTGAATAGCTCAAGCTGCCTGTCACCGGGATCATCCGTTTCAAGATTTGAAACACTGACTCCCAACAGCCTTATCCTGACATTTTCAAGATCGAGCGATTTTCGTAAGCGGGTAATCTCCTTATGCAAGCTGTCAAAGGACCTTATGTAATCCGGCAGTGTCCTGCTCCGGGTTATCTGCCTGAAATCGGCAAACTTTATCTTCAGCGTGACTGTTCTGCCGCTTACTCCGGCGCTTTCAATCCTTTCCATCAACTCTTTCTCAAGCTTGTACAGTTCGGCGATAATCTCAAACCGCGTGGTAAGATCCTTTTCATAGGTCAACTCGGTACCTATGGACTTCCGCTCCGTATTTGGCTCCACGGGCCGATTGTCAATCCCCCTGGCCATATCATGATAGATCGTGCCTGCCTTACCGAAGTTCCTGATCAGCGAAAGCATGTCCCACTTTTTAAGATCTGCCCCGGTATGGATACCAAGCTTGTGCATCTTAGCCGCGGTAACCTTCCCTATCCCAAAAAACTTTTCAATGGGCAGTTTTTCTATAAATCCCACGGCATTCTCCGGGGCGATCAGGTATAATCCATCAGGTTTGTCCATGTCGGATGCAATCTTTGCCAGAAATTTGTTGACAGATATCCCTGCTGATGCAGTCAGTCCGGTACTTTCCTTTATTTCCTTCTTGATCTGCCTGGCGATTACAGTGGCCGATCCGATTCCTTTTTTATCGCGTGTGACATCCAGAAAAGCTTCATCTATCGAAAGAGGTTCAACAAGGTCAGTGTATTCCCTGAATATCTCGAATACTTTTCCCGACATTTCCTGGTACCTGTCAAAGCGGTGCTTTACGAAGATCAGCCCCGGACATAGCCTGAGCGCCGTTACGGAGGGCATGGCTGAATGAACACCGTACCTGCGGGCTTCATAGCTTGCTGCTGCAACGACATGACGAACTCCGCTGCCGCCTACCGCGACCGGTTTGCCTCTTAGCGCGGGATTGTCGAGCTGTTCGATGGATGCGAAAAATGCATCCATGTCAATATGAATTATCTTTCTCATCGTATCAAGGGAGATGCAGGAAAAATTGCACTGTTCTAAACGCTTGCACTTCGCTGGAATCTCTTCCGGATAAAGTTCCTTATGAAAAAACCCGAGAGAATAAGCAGTTCATTTTCCGTAGATGACTCTATCAAACCTGAAAAAGCAGCTGAATGATATTTGATAAGAACTCTCATGCCGTCACTGAGTGACCATCGTGAACAAATGAAATTATCAAACTTCCATTTATAATCTTTCCCAATGTAACTAATGACAGCGTCGCTTCTTCTACAGCTTATCTGAATTCTCCCGGTTTCAATATGCCTCTGCTGATCTGTGATTAAGATTTCACGTTTAAAAAAGCCCTTCGTCTCAAACTGATATCTTTTAGTGTTCAGTTCACCGGTCACTTTCCGCGACAGGCCTTCCTTGAACAACTCACCCCTGAGAGTCTCATTCTGGTAAATATCAAACTTTTTACTGAAGAACTTTGTCTTCCAGTGGTAACGGATTTCCATTTACAGCTCCCGAAATTAATGATAAGTTCAATGCGAAAATACAAAAAAGAATGGCGCAGGGCGCAGGGCACAAGACTGCAAGACTGCAAGACCGCATGACCACAAAACTCTGTGCGGGTTCAGACATTTTCAAAAAATTAACATACTAATATTATGTTTTTCAGCCTGTTTTTTTAAATTTGCCCAGACCGCTGAAATCAGCCGTGTGGTGGTACACGGCGCAAGGCGCGGGTTGCCCCGCCTGAGTGGGCTGGCTTTAGAATCAAAATTATTTTTATGATGAGAAAAACCATTTTAATCTTAGTATGCATAGGGCTGTTCAGTCCCTCAATAATTGCCCAGCGCGGCAAAACCGGCAAGCCGGAGGCAAAAAAGGAAAACGAAGGCTATGTTTTCACGCCGGTCGTAGATCTTAAAACCACCTCCGTGAAGAACCAGGCCAGCACAGGCACCTGCTGGTGTTTCGCAACAATATCATTTTTCGAATCAGAACTTCTCAGGATGGGAAAGGGAGAATATGACCTTTCCGAAATGTTCATCGTAAGGAATAATTATCTCGACAGGCTGAAAGATAATTACCTCAGGCAGGGTAAAGGAAACCTCGGACCGGGAAGCCTTTCCCATGACGTTCTTAAACAATTTTCGGAAGATGGAATTGTTCCCGAGGAAGTGTACAGCGGACTGAATTACGGCTCGCCGACTCATAACCACGGTGAACTGCAGGCATTTATAAATGCAGTGGCCGCGGTACCCGTTCAGAGAAAAAAGGAAAGCGATCAGTACAGGCAGATTGTAAACTCCATACTTGATACTTACCTTGGAAAGGTTCCCGAAACATTCACATACAAGGGAGTCAGCTATACACCCAAATCCTTCGCGGAAAGTCTGGGAATAAATCCTGCCGATTATGTCGAGATAACCTCCTTTACCCACTTCCCGTTCTATACGCAGGGACTGCTTGAGGTACCAGACAACTGGACCATGGGAAGGTTCTACAATGTTCCGATTGATGAACTGATTGAAATAATGGATTATTCCCTCAATAAAGGCTTCACTATAGCCTGGGACGGAGATGTGAGTGAAAAGGGCTTCTCCCACACGAACGGCGTTGCAACCATTCCTGAAGTACAGCGGCCCGCCGATATGTCGGTCACCGACAGGGCAAGACTCGAACGATTGGCGCAGGGAAACACCCAGAGCCTGACTCCCGAAGTTCCGAAGCCCGGACCAGAAGCCAGTATAAGTCAGGAGATAAGGCAGGAAGGTTATGAAAGCTTCCTTACCACCGACGATCATCTGATGCATATTACCGGGATGGTCAGGGACCAGAACGGTGTCAAGTATTACAAGACCAAAAACTCGTGGGGAACCGACAGAAATGCCTTTGGTGGATACCTTAACATGTCGGAAAGCTATGTAAGGGCAAAAACAATGTTCATATTGGTTCACAAGGATGCAATACCTCCTGCCATAAGAACAAAGCTCGGACTGTAGAAGACCTTACCCTGTTGTAAGCAGGGCATTACCCCGCCGGTTTTGATCTGTCATCAATTAATTATATTTTTGTTACTCTCACAATTAACAAAACAAATTTTTCTGTTATGAACAAGGAAGTACACTTAAGAGCAGCTGACAACATAAGAATCCTGTCAATGGCAATGGTTGAAAAGGCCCGTTCGGGGCATCCCGGAGGAGCCATGGGGGGAGCTGATTTCATTCATATCCTGTTTTCCGAATTTCTCAGCTTTAACCCTGCCAATCCGCGGTGGATAAACCGCGACAGGTTCTTTCTCGATCCCGGACACATGTCGCCCATGCTCTATTCGGTACTGACCCTGACAGGGCATTTCAGTACCGAAGAGCTTCGCAGCTTCAGGCAGTGGGGAAGCCCAACACCCGGACATCCCGAACTGGATGTCACACGAGGCATCGAAAACACATCAGGCCCGCTCGGACAGGGACATGCAATGGCAATAGGAGCTGCTATCGCGGAAAGATTCCTTGTTGCCCGTTTTGGAGAATTATTCGCCCACAAGACTTATGCATTTATCTCCGACGGCGGGATACAGGAAGAGATATCTCAGGGGGCGGGACGACTTGCCGGTTACCTTGGACTTAACAACCTGGTGATGTTCTATGACTCGAATGACATTCAGCTCTCAACCGAAACCAAAGACGTTACGGCCGAGGATACGGCAATGAAATATAAATCATGGGGCTGGAAGGTCATCACGATCAACGGGAACGACCACGATCAGATCAGGAAAGCCCTGAAAGAAGCTGTCAGCGAGAAGGAAAAGCCGGTAATCATTATCGGGAAAACCATCATGGGGAAAGGACTTGTTGACAACGAAGGGAAGAGCTTCGAGAAAAAAATATCAACTCATGGAATGCCCGTGAGCCAGGCCGGCGCCTCATTCGAAAAGTCGCTTGCCGGGCTGGGTGGCAATCCCGACGATCACTTCATGATCTTTGATGAGGTTAAAGAACTTTACCGGAAGGTTCTTTCCGAAAAAAGAAAAGCAGCCGAGGAATGGATGAAGAAAAAGGAAAAATGGGCAACTGAAAATCCTGAGCTGGAGAAAAAACTGAATAAATTCTATTCCGGCGAGATTCCGGAAATCGATTTCAGCGCCATTGTACAGAAGGAAAACTCAGCTACCAGGGCCGCTTCAGCAACTGTTCTCGGGGTTCTTGCTTCATCTGTCGAAAACATGATAGTTGCATCGGCCGACCTTTCCAACTCCGACAAAACTGACGGTTTCCTCAAAAAGACAAAGGCATTCACAAAGGGCGATTTTTCAGGAGCATTCCTTCAGGCAGGCGTGGCCGAACTCACCATGGCTGCAGTTATGAACGGAATGGCCCTCCACGGAGGAGTTATTCCGGCCTGCGGTACTTTCTTCGTTTTCTCCGATTACATGAAACCTGCCGTCAGGCTTGCATGCCTGATGGAACTTCCGGTTAAATACATCTGGACCCATGATGCCTTCCGCGTGGGAGAAGACGGACCGACACACCAGCCGGTTGAACAGGAGGCTCAGATAAGACTTATGGAACAGCTTAAGAACCACAGCGGCTCAAACAGCATGCTCGTACTGAGACCTGCCGACGCTGCTGAAACTACGGTTTCGTGGAAGCTTGCCCTTGAAAACAAAAACACACCTACAGCTCTTCTGTTGTCGAGACAAAATATAAGCGACCTGCCTGCAGAAAGCGGATCGAGATACAATGAAGCGCTTAAAGCCGGGAAAGGCGCCTATGTTGTCGCCGATTGCCAGGGAACACCCGATGTTATTCTCCTTGCCAGCGGATCAGAAGTCGCCACATTGGTCGAAGGTGCCGAACTACTTAAGAAAGACGGACTTAAAACAAGAATCGTGTCTGCGCCATCTGAAGGTCTCTTCAGAAATCAATCCATGGAATACCGCGATTCGGTTATTCCCTCCGATGTGCCGGTATTCGGACTTACCGCCGGGCTGCCGGTGACGCTTCAGGGACTGGCCGGACCAAACGGAAGGGTTTGGGGAGTTACATCCTTCGGTTACTCGGCGCCATATAAGATACTCGATGAGAAATTAGGATTCACCGCCGCGAATGTTTACAAACAGGTAAAGGATTTTCTTGACTCTTTCAAATAGCAGTCCACTATCCGCTATCCGTAATTGTTTTCAAATGACAAACAGCCGTTTTTGTATGTTATAACATTGTTATAACATGGAAATACTGACGTGTTGAATGATTACAAGAGCCCTGGAGTAGCTTTTCGGGTTTAATTTCCCTAAACGGGTTTAATTTCTGCCCTCCCGGAAAATAAATCTCTATTTTCTTCGCTTTTAAAGTATTGCGGAGTTGATCCGTATGTCTTTAATAAGCATTGGCATGAAACCTACTTGTATCAGTCATATCATGATAAAAAGATTTTATCCGGTTATTCTACTTTCTGTTTTTCTGACAGCATCCCTGTCAGCTCAGACTGACCCGCGCGATGCCGGTTCAACTGCAAGCAATAGCCGGAATGTCCCTGTCACCTTGTTTGATACTGATGATGTGCTTGACATTTCAATAAAATTTGATATAAACAAGTACAAAAGGTTTAAATCGGATACCATGTACCTGCCTGCTGTCCTTTCATACCAATCGGATGAAGGCGACTCCGTGGTTAAAAATATAAAGCTAAGGGCCAGAGGTAACATACGCCGTACAGCAATATGCGACTTCCCTCCCATGATGTTTAACTTCAAGGTAAAGGACGTGGAAAACACTGAATTTGCCGGAATAAATAAACTTAAGATTGTCCCGTATTGCAGGTCAGGTTACGAACAGTATGTATTAAAGGAATACCTGGTTTACAAGCTGTTCAATATTGTTACAGACTACAGCCTTAGAGTAAGGCTTTTAAGAATAAGCTACCTCAATTCGGTGAAGGAGAAGAAAACGCTTACCCAGTACGGTTTTGCCATCGAGCCCCTGGACGTTATGGAGCGAAGGACAGGAACCGTGGAGCTTGAAAGAAAAATCACACAGAGAGAACTAAGGCAGGATATGCTCGACCGGGTTGCCGTTTTCAACTACATGATAGGCAATACAGACTGGTCGGTTCCGATCCATCATAACGTTATCATTCTGCAGGATGCTCAAAACCCTCAGCCCAACGCCAACATGATAGTTGCCTACGATTTCGATTATTCCGGTCTGGTAAATACAAACTATGCTGTTCCCTTTACCGACTTGCCGATTAGCACTGTCAGGGAGAGGCTGTATATGGCTGTATGCAGAAGCGAGGAACGCTTTATTGAGATAATCGCTGAGTTCGCGGAAAAGAAGGATGATTTTTACAGAGTTATAAGCTCATTCCCTTATCTGTCGGATAATGCAAAACAGGGTATGATAAAGTACCTTGACGAATTCTACAGGGGCATTGACAACCGTAACAGCCTTGCCAAAAAGCTCAGTAACGACTGTCTGTGGTTTGAAAGCCAGGCAAACCTGAGGCCTAAATAGAAAGATTGCTTACCTTTGCTCCTTAAAATTTTTTCACGGATGAAATATGATATTCAGCCCGGGGTAAAGGGTTTGATCTTTGATCTCGACGGCACGCTTGCCGACACTATGCCTTACCATTTTCAGGGATGGCAGGTTGCCTGCAAAAAATACGGCGCCACAATTGACACCTCATTCCTAAGGCTTCACACCGGCAGTCCGGGTTGGCTGATTGCCTCGGAGATAATAAAGAACAGTGGGCTTGAGGGGAAAGTCACGGTTGAGGAGATACTCAACGAAAAAATCGAACAGTTCTACAGGCTCCAGCATAATGTAAAGGAAATCAAACCCGTTACCGATATTGTCAGGAAATATCACGGAAAGCTGCCCATGGCTGTCGGAACCGGAGGTCACCGGGAGGCTGTTAAACGCACTCTCCAGATTACCGGCTTAAGTCAATACTTCGACATAATAGTGACAGCCAATGATGTGGATAACTTCAAGCCTCACCCGGAAACTTTTCTCAAATGCGCTGAAATGATGAAAGTCGAACCATCGGCTATTGAAGTCTTTGAAGACGGCGACCTCGGACTGGAGGCAGCGCGAACAGCCGGAATGACAGGCACTGATGTACGATCATGGTATGATTCAAACTGGTGATGACTGAGATAATCCTGACCGAAGACGGCTCTCACACACTTTATGTCCCTGAACTGAAAGAACTTTACCACTCCATCCACGGCGCCGTTCAGGAATCCCGCTTCATTTTCATCGACAATGGCTTCAGGTATTCCCCGGCATCGCCCCTCAGAATATTTGAAGCCGGATTCGGAACAGGGCTGAATGCGCTGCTTACCGCCATTGAATCGTCGGCGGCACAACGAAAAGTGTTTTACACTTCTGTCGAAAAATACCCTCTCCCCTCTCATATTACTTCAAAACTGAACTATTCAGCCTTGTTCCCCGATACGGCTCCTGTTTTCTGTCTGATCCATTCCTGCCCCTGGAACACGGCATACGACA
>JAAYQC010000030.1 GCA_012519515.1 Bacteroidales bacterium
AAGCGCTGCTTTTTTTATTTCAAGTTGCGCATCAGAAGAAAGCTTCCTAAAATCTCGTTTTTCCATATCTTGAAAATAAATTATGCCCTATCACTTTGAGCAACATTTAATTGCCGAAGTAATAATAGTATTGTTAAAAAAAAAAGAGAATTATCACTTTGAAAGCAAAATTACAATTCGGTATAAACTATGCCTGTAAGGGGTTAATACTGATGTTTTCAGTTCACAAAATCAGAACAGCTTCAGTTTTATTCATTATAGTTAATCCCAATAAACGAACCCTGTATAAAACATCTTCTTGAGTCTGATCGACAGTTCTGGTAATGCAATTTATCATCTATTATACGAAGAGAATATTGGGAATTATTACTATCACCTGAGATCTGTGTAATCGAATTTTTACCGACTGACCACGTGGAAAGAAAACGCCCTATTCCGTCTATGTAAACATTAACCATAATGATTCCACAAGAATTTGATGAAAAGTTATCCATAAGTATAGCAGTACATCCTGATTCAAGGAATTCATTTGCACTGATAGGACAGAAAATAGAAAGATCAGATTTTTTTACAGGTGTCTGATGCCCTGTTTTTATCTCTTTTAACTCCCCGGAAAGAGTTCCTTCCTTTGAGAGCTCAATATTGCCTTTGATTGAATAAGGACCGGCATTTGTTATCATCCTGTTTTTACCGTGCCCCTTTACAATCAAGGGATTAACATTGTTTCCTTTATCTTTATAGTCGTTTGCCCAACGGAAAAGACCGCTCTCTTCGCCGACATCACATATAAAATTATCCAGTAGAAATCTGGGATTTTTACAGTTGCTGTACTGAATACCGGTAATGTTATTCCTGCTGACGTTCTTTAGTTTACCCTTGGCGAAAAGCATGGTGTTATTGTATGTAGTAGCGCCTGTGACCCTGTTGAATTCCATCATAACAGCATCAGGGAATGCATTTTTCTCCTGAATAAAGCTATTGTTTTCGATCCGAAGGCCGAAATTCAAAGTATAATGCCCATTTGCAGTCACCCCTCGCGTAAAACCTTCAAAGTGGTTTTCCCTGATAATGACATCTTCAAATGCGCCCTTTCCAATTTCATCCCTGTTCTGATCATAATTTACATAGGTTAATTCATGATTTGTGCAATTTTCCTTGAGGATTTTACCTCCGATATCAATACAGCATAAGTCAATTCCAGCAAAGTCACAGCCACTGATTATGACAGAATTCACCTGTTCAATAGTAATGCCGATTTGTGATCCCTTAAAAAAACAATCGTAAACTTTAATTTGAGTAGAATTCCTGTGATCAGGAGCTGCTCTACCTGAGATTTTTACAGCACACAAGCCTTTATAATCGTAAAAGCTGCTCTCTTTTATGACACTGAAATTATGATCCCAGATATTTACTGCAATTCCGCTGGAGTCATTTCTTTCGCTTTGAAACCTGCAATTATCAATTAAACACCTGTTTGGACTTCCTCCAGAGCGCTGTCTCAAATCTAATGCGTATTTTGCATCAAAACACAGGTTCTTGAAAGTCACAGCGGTTGTATTAGTATCAGTTCTGGCTTCAAAAAGGTACTGGTCGGCATTGCCGGTTTTAATTAGCTTTGCCCCGTAATTATGGCCAAAACTTGTGGGCCCGACCAGCATCGAATTTTCCTCCAGAATAATTGTTCTGCTGATTATGTATTCGCCTTTTTTACCCATCCCGCCATCTTCAGGGAAGAATACAGTATTACTGTTTGCCGCTTTTATTGCACGCTGAATATAATCGCCATCACAAGTATCATCGGGACATCGATAATCCATCACATTCACAATTGTTTTATTATCAGAAACAGAATCGCAATCGGAATAAACCCGGGAGACAGTAAGGGTGCTGCATAGAATGAATGCGCAGATATGTCTTGCAGCACTCAAATATTCTCTTCCGTTCAGATTTGATGGCATTTGCAATTTCCCTGAGGACAGGTGCTATTCAAATAGGCTTTACTGCCGTTTAAAGGCAGTACTAAAAGTATACAATTGCTGTTTAATGAAACAACAGATCGTGATTTTCGTTACCGGAAAAAACATTCCAGATACTTTGAAGCGGATGTCTTTGCAGAATACAATTCAGCACGGCTTATCATCACAGACGGATCCGCCGGATTCTGCATGGAATAAGTAATTGCTGCTGCCAGTTCGTCAACATTACCGGGCGGTACCAGCTTCCCGTATTTTCCTTGCTCCAGTATTTCATCTGGTCCGCTTGGGCAGTTTGTCGATACCACTGTAGCTCCGCATGCCATTGCCTCAACCAGCACGTTTGGAGACCCCTCCCATAAAGAAGACAGGACAAAGAGGTTGCAGTTGGCCATGAAAGAATAAGGATTGCTCTGGAAACCTGCGAGTTCAATTTTCCCATTCATTTGAAGTGAATCGATAAGATTTTGTAAATTACCCTTTTCTTTCCCATCTCCTATAATTACTAATTTGCAGGAATTGTCTGCTTTTATTCTGGAGAAAGCCTTGATAAGGGTAGGGAAATCTTTTTGTGGGGCAAGACGCCCTGCACTCAGTATAATTTTAACGGATTTTTCATGGAACCAGGGATGATCAGGTCTTTCTTTTGCCATCGAGAAAACTCCTGATGTGATAACCGGATTAAAAATTACATGAATTTTGTTATCAGGAATGTGTTCTTCTGATTTAAGCGAATCGGCCATTTTTTGGGAAACTGCTATAACGCCGTCCGCTAATGGATAAACAAGCCTGACAAATCTGTATGCAAAGCGGAAAAAAAAAGGCTGGTTTCGATCAGAACGGTTAGCCTTTATCCAATTAGTTTCCCTGACGAATACTTTACATTTAGAAAAAGACAATAATTTTGCAATGATTGCTACTATATTTACATGTACCAGGGTGGACAGCAACACATCCGGCTTTGATCGCCGGAGATATCTAATTAACGGAAAAAGCGAGAGAAAAGTCTTTCTGCTCTCTAAATAAACCACATTTACTTTCTTTGACAGCAGCTTAAGATAATGCCCCTCTTTTCTTACAATCACCAGATCAACTTTTTTACCGAATTCCGAAAAGGTGTTGGCCAGATTCAGCATCATGCGTTCTGCACCACCGGCTTTGAGATCCTGCATAAAAATGGCAATTCTTTTGTTATCTGGAACCATTTACTGAACCGTTTACCGCATTTCGATAAATCTGGTAAGGATAGCTCAAAAAACAGGTTTTCATACAAATTTGTAATACGTTCCCAGTTGTAATGAGATTCTATGCGTTTAAGATTATTTGCTGCATACTGTTTTGCATCAAGATTGTCATTATTGATTATTTGAATTATTCGAGCCAATGATGAAACTGATCTGTCGAAAAAATAACCGTTGTTATTCATCGTCTCACGATTGAAAACACAATCAATTGCAGCAATGGGTCTTCCTGCTGCCATAGCTTGCAGTAGAGCCGGATTGGTTCCTCCGACACTGTTTCCATGCACATAAAAAAGAGAATTCTGCCAGATTACGTTCAGCACATCTTTATCATAAATGAAGCCGGGGAGGATTACTTTGTCTGTTCGCTCTGCTTCCTGCTGTATCTGTTTTGCGTAAGGTGTCTTTTTGCTTGCGCCACCGATTATCATTAACTTCAGATCAGTTTGTGCAGCAAGAAATGCCTTGATCGTTAGTAGCGGGTTGTTTTCCGGTTCAAACCTGGTGATCTGCAGAATGTAAGAATATGGTTGAAGTCCGTACTTTGCCAGAATCATTTCTTCTTGCTCTTTAGAGACCGTTGCTGGCAGTTCTGCGCCGTATTCAATTACTGTAGATTGTGCATGGTATTCATTTTCATAGTAATTGCTTATTGCCTTGGAATCTGCAACTATGTTCGGTGAAAAATGAGCTACAATATGCTCAACCCATTTGTAATAGATTCTGGCTATTCTGCCCCATTTTTCCCGCTTCCACCCGAGTCCGTCCGGATTGATTGCATATTTTTTTCTGAAAAAATTGAATAAGTAAAGTACCGGGCTGTTCGCTGAATCAAATACCATGTGTATATCACATTTAAGGAACAGCGAATGTAGAGCTGAAAGGAATGCTGCAAAAAGAGTTTCAATACCTTTGAACGGCAAGCGAGGGATATAAACAACTTGCATACCCCGATAAGAACTGAGATGTTCTTTTTTGTATCGCTTGGAATATACAATCACCTGATGGCCTCTTTCAGCAAGCCGCCATCCGATTTCCTCGGCACAGGTTTCAAATCCTCCATGGCGGGCGGGTACTCCCCTTGTCCCGATTAGTGCTATTTTCAGAGCTTTAGCCTGTTTCTCCATTTAACTCCCTGGAAAATTATGTGTCTGGTTCACAACTTGTGCGGGATAACATTTAAAGCTTCATAAAAGGAAAGAAATCTTTTCTTAAAGACATCAAGTGAATAAAGCTGCCTGAAGCGGGCGTTTTGTTTTTCAGCCAGTTTATATCTGAGTGCATTATCATTGAGCAGTCTGATAATTGTATCCCCTAAAGTCTTATAATCCCCTAATTTTACCAGACAATTTTCATCATCATCCAGGATTTCCTCAACCCCGCCGTTACGGTAACTTACTACAGGTACTCCGGCAGACATAGATTCCAGAACAACAGTAGGGAAAGAGTCCGGGCTTGTACTTGGTAAGACAAACAGATCAAGCTTTGAAAGCACTCCCTTGATATCTGATGTGAAATCCTGGACTGAAATGATATCTGATAATTTGTTCTCGTTTACAAATTGATTGAAAAGGTCCAGCCAGCAGGTATTATTATTGAATACTCCGCCTGTAAAGAGGTACTGTATTTTTAAGTTCGAGAAGCTTCTTATATGTCTGGCAGCTTTTGCGAGATCTATCTGACCTTTGATTGCATTAAACCGCCCGATAGTACCTACATAGAATTGACTTTTGGGCTCGAGATGGCGATCCAGACACGGGGATTCCATAATGGGTTCTATCCCATTGTTAATGACAGTGGCCCTGGTACATGGTCCAAGCGCCTTTCTGACTGCCTGAGATACACAAATAATCCTGTCAGCCCTCTTTTTAACTATCCCGTACAGTACTTTTTTCAGTATTTCTGGTTTCCAGATTGTTTCTCTCAGGTGCCAGATGTGGATCAGTTCTTTTTTTTTGTAAAAACAGGCTCCAAGCATTACCACCAGGGTATTGGAGTGAATGATATTTATGCGGTTTTCTATCAGGTGTTTCCGGATCCGCGGGATCGCACAAAAATACGAATATAAATATTTCAGGATTTTGGCAGGGCCCATCATTTCACGTCTGAGAATAGGGTAATTCTCGATAATGCATTTGACACCATTCTGACGGGCTTTTTCAATGAGGGGACCATCATTTGGAACCATCAGAATGCAGTTGTATCCAGCTTCGGCTAAAGTAATTATTGCCCTGAGGATGTTTCGGTCGGCACCATACAGTTCTGCGCCTGCATGGATAAAAAGAATACCGGGTTTTTCAGAGGGAATTGTAGTCAATTTTGAGTTCTCCACCTGGCAGTCAAGTCTCTTTTGCCTGCACTGAAATCATTGAAAAATAGTGTAACCCAGAACAAAAAAGCAAAATTGGGAAACGCCAGCCAGTTATCAATGAGAAGAAGTGAGAAGAAGAGGATTATGGCTATCAAATACATTCTGCTCATTTTCCTGAGATAAATCCTTATGCACATTATGCTTAAGGCAAAAAGAATTATCAGAGAGAGTAAGCCTCCTTCAGAGAAGATCGTCTGAATTTGGGAGAACGGGGTGTTTATCATACTTCTGCTGCTGACATTCCCGATCGTTTTATATAGAAATCTTTTTTCGAAAAGAGGGCTCATGTACCTGTTGTAAAACCGCGATGGGGTTACAGGGACATACCATGGATTCGAAGGTTGAAGATACTGTCCTCCTGTCATGAATGCTGCTCTGCTGCTGTAGTTACCGCCCCCAACTCCAAGAATACTTTGTTCTGGATTTTCCTTTAGAAAGTCGGAAAAAGTAACAATATATGATTGTACTTTAAGCGGGGGGGACGCAGAAAAGATTTTAATTATCACTTTTGAAGCATAGATGACATTTGAGCTCATCTGCATACAAAGGACAGAAAAAGCCAGTAACATTGTAATTGACAGGATCATTTGCAGCTTGCTCAGTTTGAGTCTTACCATACTATATGAAATATTGCTTATGAAATTCAGTATGATAGAGATGAAGAAAAGCACTATGCCAGCCATATACCCTGTGAGAATCATCATCATAAAACATAAAAAGCTGTAAACCAGTCCTGCCCTTTTTTTAGTGAAAAAATAATGGTCAAGAAAGAAGAGTGTTAGAAATGCCATAGTAACTGACATGAGAGATGAATAGCCGACGCTCGTCCCAGCAATGAAATCTCCGGCGGAAAGATCCACTGCCAGCGGATTTAATGTTCTAAACTTTACAGCAAGCCACATGTACTGGGTGGAAAAAACTGCCAGTTCAAGTAGTACGAATTTTTTGAAGCTGTTCAGTACGTTTTCATAAGGTACATTGGACAAAACGGCAGGGTAGATCAGTATTGGGACCGTTGTAAATACATACCAGAAGAGATTGTTCAAATGAGAAAAATTTGCCAGAAAGGAAAGCACCGGGATTATAAATATCAGAAACCAGCAGAAATTTATCTGATCCCATTCTGTCCTGTGATGGATTCTTAAACGAGTCATGGCAACAAAGCATAAAAACAAACCGGCAGCAACTGTACCAATATAGGGATTAGGCATGTTGCAGGAAAGAATCAGAAAAAAGACTTTCCACTTATCAATAAATTTGTAGATATGTTGCATGGAGTAAATTGCTTTGCTTCACATGAAGTTTAAACTCAAACCTTCTTCTCCATAATATCCAGATACTTGGAATCATCTTCCAAAACTGTCTCAATCTCTCGTGCGATTAGAATTCTTAACGATAGTACATTTGGATGAAGCTGTTTGCGTGAAAATGTCTGGTAAATTACTGACTTCATCCACCCGGGAAGGTGTTTTTTGAAGGATTGCTTAAGCTCTGTGGTTTTCTGGCCTTTCTCACCTGTGGTGATACAATAATTATTAAAAGCAAACTTCAGTAGTGATGGCGGAAATTTTGTGCGTGTTTTTTCACTTGAGAGATTATCCTTAACATACGTTGCGATTTCAGGTTTACCGAGTGCTACTGAAATGCTGGTAATAGCATCAGTTGATGCGAAAGGAATATTTGGGGATATTTCTCGAACGACCTCCTTAAATAACTGCTTGTTTATTCGGTATTGTTCCGGAAAGCCCCTTGCCAGTTTAACTAACGGCGAATTTATCAGTGGATTCAGTGGTTCAACATATGGTGCTTTAGTTTCATTTAAAGCTGCCAATACTGTTGGAACTCGAAATCCTTGGTAAATGCGTTCCCAATAGTTCATAATGCTTTCTGATCTCTTTCGCATCATCTCATCGGGTAGTGTAACTGCCGGTAACTCCGAGAAGATTGTAGACGTTTGTTTGTTATAATCAACTGGTAAAATAAGACCAATACTCATTCTTGCATCATATTCGTTGAAGACGGCTTGTTTGGACCCTAACGCCTCATCTCCCCTGAGAATTGCTTGGACACCGTTCTCAAACAGTCTTTTCCAGACAAAAAACCCATCAAGGTAAGCCGAGATGTTGTCAGTACGGCCCTCGCTAAGTTTAACAAATCTTTTTAAGCAGACAGGGAAATCTTGTCCACTGTTATCAAGGGGATA
Source organism: Bacteroidales bacterium (assembly GCA_012519515.1). Lineage (GTDB taxonomy): Bacteria > Bacteroidota > Bacteroidia > Bacteroidales > VadinHA17 > LD21. The sequence continues at coordinate 7,789 of JAAYQC010000030.1, forward strand.
ATAAGTGTGATTTGATTGAAAGTAAGCAGCAACCTGTTCTGCAATATAGGCATCTGTTCCTGGTTGTTTTCTGGCATGCTCTGTTCCCCAGGTGATGGTGTTGACATTTGTATTTGTATTGGATGCGATCAATGTGATAATAGCCCTGCTGTCACATCCACCTGAAAGAGGAATGACGTAGTCGGATGGTGATTTGGTGAATGGTTCTAATGAATTATGCATCAATTGATATAGAGACTCTTTGCACTCCTTTCTGGTTAGGCCTGATCCACCAAAAACTGCAGGAGAAGATTTCATTGATATACGCCATGATTCACGGTGTAAAGTTAGGCATGTGTCTAGTTTAAGAGCGTGAATTCTCTTATCCCATGAGATCCCTGGGCCTGGAGTTCCTGAAGACAAAAACCAGGTTAGTGCTTCCTGATTAGGTTCAAAGCTTTTTAGAAGAGATACAATTAAGCGCTGTGAGGAAGATGCAATAAAGAGGGAAGAAAGGTGCACGTACCAAATTGTTCTGCTTGAAAGTATGTCATTGTTGAATTCTGCAACTTTCTCATCAGAACGAGCTAAGATGTGGTAGCAGGCTCGGATTGGTGTTCCAGGTATATGCCAGGATTCAGGCAATTGCGAATTAATTGTGCCAAAAGCAATGGCAGTATCCTTTCTGGCTACATTATTAACAGGGTTAAAGATTGCAATATTTGTCCATGAACTGCATTTGATCCATGGACTGTTTTCTTGGATGTTATCTGCAGAAATGCAATCTGCTAAAAGTTTAAGTTGACTCTCTATGGATAGCGCTGAACCCGCTCTTCTCCGGCAAATATAGACAAACCTCGACATATGTTAACCTTTCTTTCTGAGGCGATTATTATTCCGGCAATTGAATATTTCTCATTCTATGCTTCGTAATTGACAAGTTTATGTTGAAAGAAATTCTTAACTTTATTCTTTTTCTTCTACAAGCCTCCGTAAATACATGAAAGGCTTGCAGAAGAAAAAGAATAAAGTTAAGAATTTCTTTCAACATAAACTTGTCAATTACGAAGCATAGAATGAGAAATATTCAATTGCCGGAATAATA
>JAAYQC010000031.1 GCA_012519515.1 Bacteroidales bacterium
ACAGGAGCAGGTGCTGGTGCTGGTACAGGAGCAGGTGCTGGTGCTGGTACAGGAGCAGGTGCTGGTGCTGGTACAGGAGCAGGTGCTGGTGCTGGTGCAGGTGCCGGAGCAGCTGCATAAAGTATTGCTCCGACCTGCCATTTGCCGTTCTGGCTCGTGGTTGCAGGAGTCTGTCCTGCACTCCATACCGCGCCGGTCGACAAACCGGTCGACCATGTCTGCCCAAGGTCTGTGCCATAATCAAGCCTGGCTGATGGTACGAAATCTGTCGTATTCTTGAATTTCGGATTTATAACCACCGAATGCCTGTCGTATCCCATGGCCTGCCATTGTTCAAAAGTTTTCCTGGAACCATCGACCGAAAAAACCGGTGTACCCGATTCACAATAGAAAACATTGTAATCGCTTTCAAAATCGGAAAGACATCTGCTTTCAATGCTAATATTGGGAATCTGGTGAACGGTATAGAAAATATTGTTCTTGATCCTTGCTCCCGTTGAAGCGGCCGGGACAGGCCTGTCGTTATTGGCATCTATGTATATAAGCGTCCCCGACTTAAGGCTCGAGTAAAATGTGTTGTTATATACCTGGACTCCGTTTATGCCCTTCATTCTAACCGACATATTCGAGTTTTTGACAATGTTGTACGAAGCGCCGTAACCCGTTGAATATGTCATGTTTTTACCATCATCCGATCCCGATTTGAAAAGAATGCCATAGGGAGTCTTGTCGAGGTAGTTGTATTTCACGCTGAAGTTGATGTTGTATCCCATGAACATACCGTGAGTTTTTGACGAAGCATCGCTGCCGTTCCAGATCAGCTTGTTACCGCTGATAACGGCTCCGTCGAGGTTATTGTTGGTAGTTTTGGGTACTTCATCGCCCGACTGCAGCAGATATCCCGAAGCATTCACTGAAGTTATCTGGTTATTCATGTATTTAAGCGAAGTCTTTTGCTCTCTCGGGATGTTCACACCCGCCCAGTTTCCCGTGACGGTGTTATTCGTGGTCGTGCCTTCAATGACAAGCGAAACCTGCGAAAGCAGCAAATATGGCACAAGCGTAAGAGATATAACTAATATAATTCTTTTCATCATAATATAATTTTGATTTTAGCGGTATGATGGAACCGCACATGTTTGATAATTATATACATAAGTGTTTGTGTATCCAATACATGTGGGTTTCATCCGATTCTTTTATGTTTTCACAATAATACTGACCCCTAAAGAACGGCAAAAGCACTGCTTTGTTATGCGGATAGGGTAGGATGTCTGTTCCAATTCCGGTAAAAAAGGGCCTAAAATATTATTAATCATACAGGATACGGGTATGATTTATATTATGGGTTTTAGGGCTGAAGGATATGATCCGGACTGTTAATCCTGTTATTTTTCCTAATCTGTTAGTCATTTTTCTTCCTTTATTCTTGCACAACTATTGTGATAGTTGTATATTTGCGTATATAAGGAATTTTAAATAAATTTCCCTGCCTGGAATCCTGTTTTTGAAAATGCTTTTAACCAAACCTTACCGAATATGAGAAGATTAGCGAAAAACCAGTACCTGACAAGGGCTGAGGAAGAGATCATGCAGATAATCTGGGACATGAAAAATGCGATTGTAAAGGATATCCGCATGAGGTTCGATGAACCGCGGCCTGCCCGCAACACGGTATCCACCGTAGTGCGTGTACTTGAAAAAAAGGGCTTCGTGGGGCATAAAGCCTATGGAAACACCCATCTCTACCATCCTCTGGTATCAAAGGAAGAATATTCGAAACGTCAGCTTAACAAGCTTCTTGCCGGTTATTTCGATAATTCCTTTTCCGCTCTTGCTTCATTCTTCGCGAAGGAACAAGACTTATCGATAAGCGAACTCGAGGAGTTGCTCGAGGATACAAAAAAACAGCTTGCCAAAAAGAAAAAGAAGAAATAAAGATCTAACAGGAAACACTTGCCTTTTACCTGCACAGCTCAGATTCATGGCCGGCAGGTTTTGCAATTGTTTACTTTCTGTTTTCGCAATACCTGGTTGAGGCGGGGGATTAATCCTCCGCCTCTGTTGTCAGGAAAGCTGCTCTTACCGATGGAGGACAAGGGGAATCAAGTCCTTTAACAGCCATCCAGATCACTTCATTGAAATCGAAATCGTTTACCCTGTCCTCGACGCTGAAATCAAAGGTTTCGCTCAAAGCCTGCCATTTGTTTTTATCCGTGTTCTTTTCATTCAGGTCGATATTTGCAGGCCTGCATTTGTACGGAGGATGTCCCGGTGTGGTGTTGAAACATCTCCACAGCGAATTGGCGGCTGCATCATACTGAGTCATGGGCGGCAAGCCCAGCACCAGTTCCATGGTTCTCAGCAGCGATGTTGTGGTATAGGGTGTATGATCAACAAATCCCTGTTTTACAAATCCTCCCGCCAGAAGAGCGATGCTTCTGTGTGCATCCACATGATCGGGTCCGTTCTGGGCATCATCCTCAACCGATATGATAAGTGTTTCGTTCCAGATAGGACTGTGGCTCAGATACTCAACAAACAGGCCCAGGGCAAGATCATTGTCGGCAACATGTGCAAAAGGAGTGGGCTTGCCAAGGCTCAATCCCTGTGTGTGGTCGTTAATGAATCTGATGGTGTTGAACTGCGGCACTGCATTTATGGCGAGCAGGGAATCGAAATCGCGCTTCCACTGATAAAAACGGACGGTATCCCTTACCGATTCATCCCATTCAGTGAAATAAGGACAATAATTATCTTTCAGTACTTCAAGGGTCGGTTTGCCTCCACTCACAAACTCTCCGTAGGTGCGGTAACTCACTCCGTGCTGTTTGCACAAGTCCCAGAAGAACACCTTGTTGTTTGCAACTTCCCGGGCTCCTTCACCGGGATATGAGCCGCCTCTTCCTCCATAGCTTGTGGGCCAGTTTTTCTCAAGATAATCGGTAGCATAGGCTCCCATTGTCCAGTTGTGGCCGTCGGCACTCACTTCACCGTTAACATAGAAATTATCAAGCAGAACAAATTCCCTTGCTATGGCATGATGATTAGGAGTAACATTCTCTCCGAAAAGTACCAGGTCCGGATCGCCGTTACCCTCCGGCATATCGCCGAATACCTGGTCGTAGGTGCGATTTTCCTTGATCACATAAAATACATATTTGATCGGTGAGGGGTCTCCAACCTTGCGGGGAATGGGATTACCCTCCTCACCTTCGGCAATAAGCTCATTTTCCTTTGAATAGGGAGTATTCTCATAAACGGCTTTTGAATATGCACCGGCAGTTTTTTCATCAGGAACGTTAATTATACTCATGGTTCCCCTGAAGAGACCTCCCCCGATATACTGAACCTTTATCACCTGGTCGCGGCCTCCTTCGTGATGAATGACAACATCGCCGCTCCGGGTCGGATTGGGACCATAGGGATTGGGCAATGATGTCATCCCCTTGCCGTTGGCAACAAGGATCTTTTCACCCGACACTCTCACACATGTAGGATACCATCCCGTGGGGATAAATCCTTTTCCCTTGCTTCTTCCGGGTACACTTACATCAAACACTGCAAGGCAGTTGTTATCGGCATTGGCGATATAAAGGGTCTTCTGGTCGCTGCTCAGGGCCAGCCCGTTTGTAGTCGATCCGCTCGGGGCATCGGGATAAAGGGCTGCATTAAGAGTCTCGATAACCCTTCCGGCCCTGGTGTCGATAACGGAGACATTATTGTCGTTGGCATTTGCAACAAAGAGCCAGATGCCATCCCGGGTAATGCACATGTCGTTGGGATTGTCCCCTACGTCAATACTGCCTCTTATTGTCCGGGAATAGGTGTCAAATATCACTACCTTGTCGCAACCCCAGCAAGATGCATACAGCGTTTTTCTATCGGGCGACAGGATGCAGGTATAGCCTTCGCCTCCGAGGGGCGTCTGCGACAGTATGCTTTTTGTCACCAGATCGATACAATAAAGCATATTGTTCTCCTTGGTAACTGCATAGATGACTTTCTTCCTGCCGTCAAGGGCAAGGCCGGCTATCGATATTTTTTCAGGCCAGGGCTTGCCTATCCTGATCGTGTCGGCGTTGATGAGTTTCTTCCGGCGGACCTTGTATTTTATTATCCAGTTGTCGTTTCCACCGGAAGCATACAGTTCTTTCCCGTTATCAGAGAAAACAAGTCCCAGCCACGATTTGCCTATTATTACCGAATCGGTGACAGTCTCCTTTTTGACATCCACCAGGTGAATCATCTGGGTACTCTGTCCGTTGTTGGTAACGGCAGCCAGTTTTCCGTTGGGCGACACGGCAATATTAAGCGGAAGATCCCCGAGTTGCAGTACCTTTCCTACCGGGCTCAGGTACCATCCATTGGGAAGAGCAACACGGCGCGAACTTAAGTCACCGGAAATCTGGGCAGAGATGCTGATTGCAATCCCGGCCAACATCATAATCAATACAGTTTTCTTCATGGTCTGTTTATCTCGTTATTTAATAGTTTGCAGGCAAGGTCCCATCCGGTCGCATGACACAAGACTCCGTCCGCATGGGTCTTCAGGCAAATTTATTCTTTCTTGTCTTCAACACCTTAAGTGCATTCTTTATGATACTTATCCTCACATCTCCTTCCAGAATAACCGGTTCGCCGTCGATATGAAACCTATTCTCCTCTGTTCTTATTATTACCTCGCGATCGGTTTTTATATGTTTGTAATACTTTGATCCTCCAAGTTTTTTTGAAAATAATCTGAAGATTAAAATTGGGAAATGCCACTTCGGGAAAGGCTTCAGCATCACAATGTCAAGCATTCCGTCGTTTGGAACCGCGGCGGGGGCAATGAAGGCACTGTCCCCGAACTGCCTGGTATTTGCCGCGACCAGTACAAAAAGCTCTTCCTTCAGTGTCTCTTTCCCATCAATAATTATTTCAGCATTGAAGGGGCGAAGTCGGATGAAATGTCCGATAGTTACCCATACATACGACGCGAAACCGCGTGTGCCCAGCTTATCGAAAGAGTGGGCGACAAAACTGTCGAGACCGACTCCGGCAACGTTAAGGCAGGGTTCACCGTTGACTGTGAGCATATCAATGTCGAAACTCTCATTCCTTTCAATATCCTTCAGAAGCGTCCTGACATTGGGTTTGAAGCCCATTTCCCTGGCAAATCCATTGCCCGATCCGATGGGAAGCACCCCGAGAAGTTTATCAGTTCCCACCAGTTTGGCTGCAACGGTATGAACGGTTCCATCGCCTCCGGCGGCTATGAAGATTTCGTATTTGTCGAAGTTGTTATTTATCAAGTCACCCGACTCATCCACACTCAGCGACTTGTAATATGCCAACTCGTCCCGTCGTCTTCTCAGTTTTTCGCTTACGAAAAAATTCATGGTAGGTATCCCTGCATTCGGGTTCAGGATGAAAAGGGCTTTGCTGTATGCAGAGTCAGGCATAATGCTCAGGGATCATTAGAGGGTAAAAGTAATAAAAAAAAGTTCCCTGCCTCCTCCGGAAACACCCCTCATATCCTATTTTGTTGTAATTTGGATTCCGGATTGTAGGACTAAGCTGCCAGATAGCGGCTTTAATAATCAATTAACAGCTTAATAAATGTCAGAATCAAAATTTTATCATTTTTCACAGTCAGGCCTGTTCTACGGGGTTGAATCACTCGCCGAAGCTGTCACCGCCCTGAGGGAAGGAGGTTTCATATGGCTTAACTACTTTCGCCCTGAGAAAGATGAACTGAATAATCTTATTGATCTCCTGGGAATTCATCCGCTGTCGGTCGAGGATTGCTTCGATGACAAACAGATCCCTAAGATGGAACACTTCCTCAACAATACCTTTATCATTTTCAATGCCTTCAGCTACGAGGATAAAACCCTTTTCACCGATGAGGTGAACTTCTTCATCGGGAAAAACTTCCTTATCACTGTCAGCGGACATAATTCGGAAAACAGGAAGCCTCTGAAGAACATTGCCGAACTGGTGGAGCATGATACCCTTAACGCCAGGACAAGCCCCGCGATGCTGCTTCACAAAGTTCTCGACTTTCTTGTTGACCAGAAATACAGTGCATTCGACACGATGGAGGATGAACTGGAAGAGTCGGAAGACCTTCTCATGGAGGATGTCACAAGTTTCAAGCCCATGGAGCTGATCCATCTGCGTCGAAACCTGGTAACGCTTAGGAAAAGCCTTTATCACGAAAGGGAGATACTTGTAAAGATAAACCGGCTCGACTGTCCTTTCATCCCCGAAAAAGCTATAGCTCCTTTCAGGGACATTTACGACCATCTTTCAAAATTCTTCGAGCTTACCGAGACCTACCGTGAAATTGAGACAAGCCTAATGGAGCTCTATACATCTCTGCTCAACAATAAAATGACGCAGATGTCGAACGAGACCAATTCCACCGTCAAAAGGCTGACTCTCATTACCACGGTTTTCATGCCTCTGACTCTTATTGCAAGCATAGGCGGTATGTCGGAATGGACAATGATGACCGGAGGCGAAAGCAACTGGAAAAGCGCTTATGCCTGGCTGATCGTGGGGATGGTTCTGATAGGGCTTGTAAACCTTTTCTTTATCAGGGGACTTGAAAAGGGCACTTTCACGAGGAAAAGGAAAAAAACGGAAGAGGATCAGTCTTCCGGATGAGGTTCCTCATCGTAATGCATCCCTTCAGACAGCGACATCTCCTCGTAGATCTTAAGAATTTCATCCCTGTATTCTTCGGGAGCATCAAGCCGGCCCCAGCCGGAATGGAACTGAAACAACCCGTCGTAGGCTGAGTCGTGGAATGATCTTATCAGATGCGGAATACCTTTTTCCTTAAGAAGTTCGTCTATAAGCCTGGCTTCTATTTCATTTTCCAGAATAAGTATTTTTTCGGTTTTGCTCATGTTCCTGTATTTTTTTATTTTCTTTTCACTGTAATTGTTCCGGTAATATTGGCTGCCGGATCACTTTCAGACGTGACTGTCAGGCTAATCCTGGCTTTTCGTGATCCCGGTCCCTTAAATGAAACATATACCGGCACCTCCCCTGTTTCACCCGGAAGCAATGATATGAATCCGTTGAGCAGGCTTGGCATACACTCTTCCTCCCTGCATGTGACTGTGAGCCGGAAGATATCGCTGTTCAGCCACCGTGAGGTGTTCTGTTCATGCAGGGTAGGGTCGATAACAGAAGGTTCCCCCGTGTTCCTGACCTTAAAGATTACATAAGCCGAGCCGCCCTTGATTTTCCTTTCCCCCGGCAGGGTTACGATCACTCCTCTCCTTTGAGGGCCTGAGCCATCCAACGACCTGACACCCAGTTCATACGACAGTATTCCGTCTTCATTCTTTTCAAGGTCAATCACATAGAAATGAAGCCTGTTATGTTCATCCGTCCATTCCGGGAAGCTGCCCGAATTAAGTCCTGCATGAAACAAGGCATCATTGAGTTGCCTATAATCGGCTATCGTTCTCATAACTTTCTGCCCGTCGGGCCTCACATAATCGACCATATTGATATCCTCCGGATGGGCATCGATCACCCAGTTAAAGCAGTTGAAACCGTTAGGACCGCCGTTGCTGCTTTCTTTGTCCTTGTTTTTCGCCAGCAGTACACCGTTGTCGGGACAGAATGAATCATAACCAATTCTTTGGACAACCTCAAGCGAATAATTATCAAAATTCGGAATGCCGGGCGACAGTGGGTTTGTCGCGGGATCGTCGGCAGGGGTTCTGTCGCGAGGTTCAGCGCCGTCGAGTCTGACAACTATTCCGGCGAAAGTTCCGGGCAGGGGTTCCACGGCCCTCGAAGTCACCCTTGCCACAACAGGGCCTGATTTTGCCAGATCATCCCTGCTCAGAATAAGTACCTGTTCCCTGTCGAGAAAACCGTTTATCATTCTGTTCCTGAGCATCAGTCCGGCAGGCATTGCAGCTCCCATCGACGGAGGGACCACCCATCTCATGTGAGGTCCACCCGGACCGTTGAAGCAGCCTCGATCCATCATATCCCAGGTTCCCGATCCTGCTCTCCTGTAGGGTTTCACATAAGGGTTGTTGTTATTGTCGCCTATTGAAAAGGCATAATGACCAAGCTCATGGGTTATAGTACCGGAATTCTCTCCCTGACGTATTGACGACAGTCCCCACTGCATTTGTGCAGCCTTCCACGATGTCCACGGAACATAGCGTGTAGCCGCCCAGCGGGGTTTTGTGGTATCGGGATTTCCCCATTCGGCAGGAATGTCATCCTTCGACAGGAATTTCATTTCGCCGAACTCCTGCCACACACCTGTTTCATCATATCCTGCATAGATCCTGAGTATTGCATCGTACTGCGATTTGAGATCTCCCTTATCGGCCCTCCACAGCGAATCGACATGCCGCTCCATCCTCTTTGACGGACGTCTGCCGTCGGGAGTGAAATCATGCTGTCCCCATTCGTTAAGGCCGTATTCCCAGAGGTTTGCCGGCATTCTGTAGGGGCCGAAAGCATCAAGGGCAGTGATACCGAACCTGCCTCGCGACTGTTCCATCCAGTAGCCGTTGATGGTCTGACCATGATTCACTTCCGATGGTCTGAGCCAGAAATCAGAATAAAACTTCGGGACATCTTCCCTGGGAATAGGATCGATCTGCGGATTGCCGAAGAGGTCCGAGTGCCTGGGCAGGGTAATCACAAAGGGCTGATCGGGAAAATCAACTGCAACCAGAGCCATTCTGAATTTACGCTGAGGCTCGAGCGAAGGATCAGCCCAGTTTTTCCCCGGTATTGGACGGTAATCATCCCAGGTCATGTCGTCCTGATCCTGAACGATCTGCGGATCGATCGGACGTGGCGGAATCGAAAGATCATAGGAGTTCTTTTTCAACCCGCCCTGGTTAGTTCCGGCAATCTGTGAAACAGATGCAAGACTGAATGAAGTCAGAAGAATAATAAGAAGGACATTTTTCATTGAAGTTAGCATATGGATGCAAATTAGGAAAAAATGATTTAAACCCGAATAAAATACTCTTTATGTTAATAGCACTTCATCCTGATATTTCAGTATTACCCTATGGACACCTACTATGTGGTCTTGCGGTCTTGCGGTCTTGCGGTCCTGCGGTCT
>JAAYQC010000032.1 GCA_012519515.1 Bacteroidales bacterium
ATGGATCCCCTCCTCCGGAGAGCCTGCCCCGCTCAGCGGGGGGTTTGGGGTGGGTTTTGGTTACACAATTAGCAATTTACAATTAGCAATTAGCAATTAGCAAATGACACAAGGCGCAGGGTCAACAAAATTGGACACTAAACGTTAAAACTAAACTCTTGAACTGCACCTCGAACCTCGAACCGCGTGCCACGCGTACCGTCTACCGTTCCGTTATAACAATGTTATAACGTGTTTTGCCCTTTGTTTCTGACAATTAAATACATAGGAAGAAACCGCAGAACCGCAAGACCGCAGGACCGCAAGACTGCAAGACCGCAAGACACAACCATTTCCTGGTCTGGTTATAATCTTGAAGATTCCGGACAAATGGAGTTGAATAGATCGATAAAAGCATATGTAATTTTTTATTTTAATATATGGATAAACTTAATACAGATCTTACGTTTAAATTAGTTCGTAACATCAGGCTTAAATATATGGTTATATGCAGAACTCTAATTATTTACAAATTGCATCTTTTGTATCACAATAGATTACCAGTTTGGAAGGATTATCACGAACTTTTATAAGATCATTTAGTTCTTATATCATCTGAGGAACAACAGCACCTCTTGTATGATACGGCAGAGAATTTTTATAATATAATTGAGAAGGTTTTATTCAGATGATTCAGGAAATATCCTGGCTATCACATCAGTTAAGATTAAGTCAAGGAATTATCTTCATCTCAATGGACACTGTAAATTTGGTATTATGAAATATTAGGTCTTCCACATCAGTTAAGATATAGAATTATCCTCATCTCTAAGGGCACTGTATATTTGGTATATGATGTGATGTTGCATTTAATAGAAAGACTGATTGTCAAAAAAACATACCATAAAGTTGAAAATCTCATTCCGGGAAGCTTGACTTTAATTGCAGCTATGTTTTACTTTATCACATTCTATAATGCTTAAAATAGCTTCAGCTAATGCTGTTTTAAATGCTGCCAGGTGCAGGTATGGCACGTTACTATTTGAATATCAATTAAATAAATCATAACATAAATTTAATTAAATATTTTATTATTTTAAAATTTTATAATTTGCTTAGTTGATGACCTTGTTAAAGATGATTCTTTATTATCTGCCTGATTGTAGCTATGCTTTTTATAACATGTCAAAATATACTGAAACTACAAGCTACTGCGTTAAACAAAGCCAGAAGTAAACGACAATGTCGGCTGCTATGATCTCTTTTTTACAACATTATTTGTCAACATGTAAGGTGTCAGCTTTTCAGCTATGTACAATCAATATCTAATGTATTATGGAAATTAAAGGAAACTTGGTAGATATAATCAGGCGGGAGATCTACCCGGCTGTTATTAAAATCAACGCAGGAAAGATTCAGAGTATTAACAAATCACAACATGATTGTGAATCTTATATTCTTCCGGGATTGATTGATTCCCACATACATATTGAGAGTTCAATGCTTAATCCGGGTTCTTTTGCCAGGGCAGCCGTTTCACGTGGAACAACTGCAGTGGTGTCGGATCCGCATGAAATTGCAAACGTCCTGGGAATACGGGGCATTGACTACATGATGGATGATGCATCAAAAGTGCCGCTCAGGTTCTATTTTGGCGCTCCATCATGTGTACCGGCCACTTCTTTTGAATCTTCCGGCGCTATTATAAATTCTGAAGCAGTTCGTGAGCTGCTTGAACGGCCATCTGTCAACTATCTTTCAGAAATGATGAATTTCCCCGGGGTTGTTTATGATGATGGTGAGGTATTGAAAAAAATCAGCTATGCAAAACAAATGGGAAAACCGATTGACGGACATGCACCCGGATTAAGCGGTGAAGCTTTGAAAAAATATATTTCTGCCGGCATTTCAACCGATCATGAATGCAATACAATAGAGGAAGCACGGGAAAAGATTCAACTTGGTATGAAAATACTCATAAGGGAAGGAAGCGCGGCAAGGAATCTTGATGCTCTGAAAGATTTGTTTCGCACTGACCCGGATATGCTGATGCTTTGCAGCGATGACCTTCACCCGGAAATGCTTGTAAAGGGACATATCGACAGACTGCTTGCCATGCTTATTTCAGAAGGCTATGATGTATTTGACGTAATACGCAGCTGTACATTGAATCCTTCGATTCACTATGGTATTGCAGCAGGTCTGCCTGAGGCAGGCAATCCGGCCGATCTGATCCTGGTTGATGATCTTCGGTCAATGAAAGTTAATCAGACCTGGATTAATGGCATAAAAGTCTTCGATAAAGGCAGGGTTCTGTTTGAATATTCAGGAGCCAAGGAAATAAATAATTTTAAAAGTTCAAAAATTAAAAATGACGACATCCGGATGCAGGCTACTGCAGGCAGGCTAAGGGTAATTGAAGCATATGACGGTGATCTGACAACAGGAGAAAGTATTCACCCGGTAACAATAGGAGAGGAATTATGCGCTGACATCCGTTCAGACATCCTTAAGATAGTTGTAAAGGACCGCTACCGCGACCTTAAGCCTGCAACGGCATTCATCAGGGGCTTCGGTCTGAAAAGCGGAGCCTTTGCCAGCTCGGTGGCACACGACAGCCATAACATAATAGGCCTTGGAACAAATGACGATGATATCCTTGATGCCATAAACATACTTATTGAAAACAAAGGAGGTCTGGCAGTAGCAAAAAATAAAAAAATTGATTTTTTACCTTTGCCAATAGCCGGAATTATGTCCGATCAGCCTGCTGAGTTGGTGGCATCAGAATACGAACGGCTGTCGGAGCTGGTAAAGTCATTTGGCTGCCGAATGACAGCACCATTCATGACACTTTCATTTATGGCTCTCCTTGTTATTCCGCAACTGAAAATCAGCGACAGGGGATTGTTCGACGTCAGGAAATTCGGATTTACAGATTTGTTTTTTGATTGATTACCACGCCTGTGGCGCTTTCATTAGAATACCGGGGGTTGTTCTAAGCGATGAATTGCTATCTTTATATTCTGGTTTAATTTGCAGATGAATGGCAGGGAGGATATAAAAGCCACTTTATCGGGACTTCCCGATAATCCGGGCGTTTACCAGTTCATTGACGCCTCGGGCAGGATAATCTATATAGGAAAGGCAAAGAACCTGAAGAAAAGAGTGTCATCATATTTCTCGGGGAACCAGTCGGGAAAGACAAGAGTTATGCTGAATAAGGCAGTGATAATCAGGCATATAGTTGTTGATACCGAATCTGATGCTTTACTTCTTGAGAACAATCTTATAAAGAAATATCAGCCACGTTATAATATCCTTCTGAAGGACGACAAGACATTTCCCCGGATTTGTATCAAAAACGAACCTTTCCCGCGTGTCTTCAGCACAAGGAACGTGGTCAGGGATGGCTCACATTATTTTGGTCCCTACACTTCAGCATTGATGGTAAAGACTCTTCTAAGCCTGATACGGCAGCTGTACAAACTTAGAACCTGCAATTTCAGTCTGACAGCTTCTAATATTGAAACCGGCAAATTCAAACCCTGTCTCGAATACCACATCAGCAACTGCAAGGCACCCTGCATCGGACTTCAAACAGAGCAGGATTATAATGATACCATTCTGGAAATCAGAGATATACTTAAAGGAAACCTGCTTAGTGTAACAAATCAGCTGAAAGACAGGATGAAGCGCTTTGCGGCGGAACTGCGATTTGAGGAGGCACAGATAATTAAGGAAAAGATAGATATCCTTGTGAAATTCCGTAGCCGTTCAACAGTGGTCAGCAACACCATACGGAACCTCGATGTCTTTGCCTGCACCCAGGATATGGACAGGTTTTGGGTCAACTATATGAAGGTAGTAGAAGGCGCAGTGGTACAGACTTTTACGCTGGAAATGAAAACAAGGCTCGATGAAGACAAGGAATCACTTCTGGGTATGGCAGTTGCAGAGATCAGGCAGCGCTTTTCAAGCGATTCCCCGGAGGTGGTTGTCCCCTTTAAACCTGATGTACAATTAGATAAGCTAAAATATACTGTCCCTGCCATGGGCGACAAGCTGAGCTTGCTGAAGCTTGCTGAAAGGAATGTGATATATTACAAATTAGAGCAGGAAAGAAAGCAAACGGAACACAAAAAAGTATCGAGAACCGGTCGCAATCTCGAAAAGGTCAAAAACGATCTGCATATGCCTTCACTGCCGGTCCACATAGAGTGCTTTGACAACTCTAACATAATGGGTACTAATCCGGTTGCAGCCTGTGTGGTATTCAGGAACGGCCTTCCCAGCAGGAAGGAATACAGGCATTTCAATATAAAAACGGTAAAGGGTCCCGACGATTATTCATCAATGGAGGAAGTAATCTTCCGGAGGTACAGAAGGATGCTGGATGAAAAGTCCTCTCTTCCTCAGCTTATTGTTATAGACGGCGGGAAAGGGCAGCTCTCTTCTGCAATGAAAAGCCTGGATAGTCTGGGACTGAGGGAAAGCATAACCGTTATAGGACTGGCAGAGAAGCTTGAAGAAATATATTTCCCCGGCGATTCAGTCCCTATATATCTCGACAAGAATTCCTATACCCTTAAACTGATACAGCATGTAAGGAACGAAGCTCACCGTTTCGGAATTAATTTCCATCGCGACAAACGATCGTTGCAGATGACCAGGTCGCAACTGGATGAGATACCCGGCATCGGACCGAAGACGAAGGAGGTACTTCTTAAAAGTTTTGAATCGGTGGAAAAAATCCGAGAACTAAGTCCTGAAGAACTGGAAAAACATATTGGCAGTAAAAAAGCTATGATTATTTCAGAATTCTTCAAAAAACAGCGCTGAACCGTTGTTGTCGGCAATGCTTTAGATAAAGCATATAACTCACATTATTACAAGCAAATAAATTAAGATTTTATCAGTCTTAACCCGTCCAGGACAGGGAATTTAATGAAGCTCCGTGCTGAGAGTCAAAATAGGTCTTGCGGTCTTGCGGTCTTGCGGTCTTGCTCCCTTCGGTCGCTGTTTTTACGCTACTTGGTGTTACTGGCCTTTACCCCGGGTATCGCCCCGGGAAAATGGTGCCCAACGAAAGGTACAACCCCGTAGGGGTAGACTTCACAGCAATCGGTTAGAGGTTCAAGGTTTGCAGTTCAAAGCAGCACGCATGATAATTGTTAATTGGTGGAAAGCAAAAAACGAGGGGTTTACTGTTCAGTGTTTAGTGTTCAGTGTTTAGCGTTCAGTGTATAGGCAACGTAAACACCTTATTATAAGAGACTTACATGACTTGTGCGACCGCATGACTGCACGACTGCAGGACCGCACGACTGAAAGACCTGTTTCCTCCAGCTTTCAGGCCATTCCCCCTGCCAGCTTTTTCTTCAGCTGCTCGGCAATATTAAGTGATCCGTCGGTGAACATAGCCTTCATGCCTGCCTTTTCAGCAGCTCTGACGTTTTCTTCGACGTCGTCGATAAACAGTGATTCTGAAGGATTTAGGGAATATTTCCCGATCAGGTATTCATAAAACCGGATATCGGGTTTTGAAAGTCTTACTTCTGCCGATATGATTCCCCCGTCGAAATGCCTGAAGAAATAGAAATCATTTTTTATTTCTTGAAAGACATCTAGAGGGAAATTGGAAAGATAATACAGCTTATAACCCTGTTTCCGGAGCTCAGGAAGCAGTTTGGCGTTATCGTCGAGGGGAAACATTATATCGCGCCTGAAATTGAATACAAGGGCTATTTCCTCTCTTTTAAGCGATGATTTGGCTGCTATTGATTCTATTGCCTCAGGAACCGTGATATCTCCGTTATCAAGCATTTTCCATTCGGTGCTCTGGAATATATCCCTGAGGATGGTGTTTCTTATATTGTCGGGATAATTTTTCTTTATCAGGTATTCCGACGGGACAAAACTGAGCAGGACATTTCCGAGATCGAATACAATATTTTTTATCATATCAGTTATTTTTCATGCTTATAGGCTGACCTGTTGCTTCAAGCACGTTCCACCAGAGTTCACCCTTGACATCTATTTTCTTTCGTTTGGCGACGGCCATAGATATCGGAATAAGAGTGAATTCATAGTTCCAGTAACCTACTACGAAGTCGGTCTTTCCGGCAAGTGCCGCGTGAACGGCATTTTGGGCAAGCAGGTTGCAAAATTTGCTGTCGTTGGCATTAGCCGGAGCGCTTCTGATAATATAACTCGGGTCGATGTATTTTATTGAGTGAGGAAAATCATTGGCTTTGAATTCCTCGGTGATTTTTTCTTTCAGATAGATTCCAATATCCCTGTGTTTAATATTTCCCGATGCATCCAGCTCTGCATTTTGTACATCGAAGAAATCCTGTCCGGCTCCTTCTGCCACAACAACCACGGCATGATGTCGATCTTCCAGTCGTTTACGCAGCAGGGTAAGGAAGCCCTTGGGGCCGTAAAGATCAAAGGGAACTTCGGGAATAAGCACGAAATTCACTTCCTGGACGGCAAGTGCAGCGGAAGCAGCAATAAATCCCGAGTCACGCCCCATCAGTTTCACGAGAGCAATTCCGTTGTAGGCTCCGTGCGCTTCATTATGTGCATTCATAATGATGTCGTTTGCTATGGAGAAAGCTGTTTCGAATCCGAATGACTTCTGCATCAGGTCGATATCATTATCAATCGTTTTCGGTATTCCTGCCACTGCAATTCTGAGTTTGCGCTTTTCGATTTCCTTGTAAATGGCATGTGCTCCTCTCAGGGTTCCGTCGCCTCCGATGCAGAATAGTACATTAATATTGAGAATTTCGAGTGTATTAACCATCTGCTCCACATCCTGGTGGCCCCTGGAAGTTCCCAGGATAGTTCCCCCCGACTGATAAATATCACTCACCATGGGAGCTGTCAGTTCAATTACCGGGTGGTTGTATTTGGGGATAAGTCCTTCATAACCATAGCGGATACCTAGAATACGGGTGATGCCGTACCTGTAGACCAGCTGGTTGACAAGAGCCCTGATCACATTGTTCAGTCCAGGACAGATGCCGCCGCAGGTCACAATGGCAACCTTAGTTTTGGCAGGTTCAAAAAAGATGCTCTCCTTTGGCCCGGCCTTTTCAAATGAAGCAGGTATAGCGCCTGTCTCCCTGTAATCCTTAATGCTTTCAAGTGTAACTTCATGAAGGATCCTTTCATCATCCTTTACAAACTTGTATACCGGGCTGTCCTCGTGCTGTGAGCTTTTCAGCGGTGAAACAACACAACATTTGCCCAATGTGGTTACTATTAAATCTTCGTACTTCATTTCTTTAAGGAATATTGTTAAAAATTTAGAGCTGTTGGGAATCCTTATTCCTGCGGCTCAAATTTAGTTAAAATAATCATTTACATGCAATATGATGCCGCACAATTATTTGGCGGGATACATAACGGTAATTGCAGGAAGCGATGCCTGCAATTTAGAGGGAAAAGTGTTGTACAATTAATATCAGTTTGACTGAATAATCTGCTTGATTCTTCCGACAAGGCCGCTTTCAAGTTTTACTTTTATTCCGTGTGGATGATTGGGAGCTGAAGTAAGTATTTCCTTTACCCGGCCTCCCGTAAGCTTACCGGTGCGTTTGTCTTCAGTAAGTTCTACCAATACATCAATTCCCGGTCTTATGTCTGCTCTGCGAGTTCCTTCCATTTCTGACTGTATTTGAAACGTATATGTTAAAACTTTCTTTTTCTTCAATTTTTTAATTTGAGGCTACAATCTTATGCATTTTTATTTTTAGAAACCAAAAAAATGTTAAAAAATTTAAAATTAAGCTGATTAATGATTCAACCCGTGGGGAAGTTCAAAACTCAAAATTCGGATTTTGAGATTCACAAAAATGTTGGCCTCGCGTCATTTGCTAATTGCTAATTGTTCATTGCTAATTGCTAATTGTTTTAACCAAAACCCACCTCTCCAGCGGAGGGGATCCATCCGATACAACCTTCGCTTCGTCTCTTCGTCTCCTTTTCTCCCATTCTCCCCTTCATATTCTCCACGCCGCTGGCCGCTGGCCGCACGCCGCTAGCCGTTCTTTCCCTGTGTTCTGCGCCCTGTGCCCTGTGCTCTGCGCCCTGTGCTCTGCGCCCCGTGCCCTGCGCCCTGTGCCCCGTGCCCTCCTAATACGCTCCCTTATATCTTGTGCTTATTGAATACAGCCCCTTGCTGGCCGTAATGAAGAGTGTTTTCCTGTCTTTACCGCCGAAACAGACATTGGCCGACCAGTTTTCTGGAACAGCTATATTGCCGAGCTTTTTACCTGTTTTGTCGAATACGGTCACGCCCTTTCCGGTCAGGTAGATATTGCCTTTTGAGTCGATTGTCATTCCGTCGGAACCAAGCTCGCAAAATAGCTTTTTATCACTGAGCGAACCGTCGGGATTTATGGTGTATGACCATGTTTTATTAGCTTTTATGTCGGCGACATAAAGTGTCTTTCCGTCGGGAGTTCCTACTATTCCGTTTGGCTGGAGAAGCTCTTCCTCAACTCGTTTAAGGACTTTTCGATCGGCGCTTAGAAAATAAACGCATTGTTTTTCCTGGGGCATTTCCGAATGTTTCCACCACGACCGCCTGTAGAAAGGATCGGTAAAGAAGATGTTTCCTTCCGGTGAAACCCACAGGTCATTAGGTCCGTTCATCAGTTTTCCCTCGTATTCAAGAGCAATGACTTCAGGTTTTTCGCCCGGTTTGATTCTCCATATCTCATTCTTTTCATCAGCGCAGGACCAAAGGTTGTCTTTGCTGTCGAAAAACATCCCGTTTGACCTTCCTGACGGCTGCATGAAGGTCGACAGAACTCCTTTGGTACTCCATTTCATTATCCGGTCGTTGGGCTGATCGGTGAAATAGACATTTCCTGCCTTGTCGGCAGCCGGACCTTCGGTGAAGGAAAACTCCCCGGCGAGTTTTACAAGTGAGGCACCTGGTTTAAGGATTTCAGATAATCCATCATCTTGTGATACAGCCGGTGTAAAAGATAATAACATCACAAGTAACATCAGTGAAGGGATTTTCATGTTTTGAAAGTTTTAATGTCTTGTTAATCAGTACTCTGACAGCCACACGAGAAACAGCCTGCCCGGCAAATTCCGCGGCACAACATTTATTCCTGGCCGGAAAGATACCTGCCGGGCACATCAGTCAGTTCGCGGCAGCAGCCTTTTATGCTTTTATGCTATTTCTACTTTTCTGATTCTTTCGATATAGTTATCTATATGCTCCGGTTTTTCAAACCCGATGATCAGCATATCGACGGTTCCGAGGCCCAGCACGAATTTGAGCGACTGATCGATCTTTTCCGAATCATCTCTCAGCTTTCCGCCGCCTATGAGCTTCATGGCAATGACTCCCTTTCCTGCCTTGTGAAATTTTTCTATCACAGGAACCACGAGCGACGCATCCCTTTTATCCATGCTTTCACCAAAAGGGTTTATCCTTACATGAACGACATCAACCCAGGGGGAGGCAGCTGCTTCTTCGAGAACATCGAAGGAGTGCACTGAAACACCGTGAGCCCTTATGATTTTTTTCACCTTGAGTTCTTCAAGCTCATCGAGATATCTTTTGTATTTTTCTGTCCAGCCGCCCTCGGTCATGCAGTGAAGCTGAACAATATCGATGTAATCGGTATTCAGTTCCTTCCTGAAACGGTCAACGACAGTAAGAGGAAAACCCTTGTCGCTGTCGGGAATTCCGCCGCCGGTGATCCACATTTTTGTTCCGATGACATAGCTTTCACGGTCAACACCTTTAAGCGCCGATGTTGTAAAGGGGTGAGTTCCATAGCTGTCGGCGCAGTCGAAGTATCTTATTCCTTTTTCGTAGGCAGTTCTGATCAGCGATTCTGCAACACCTGCCCTGGTTATGCTTGATGAGCGGTTATATCCGCTGTAACCTGTTCCCATTCCGAGAAGGGTGGTTTTAATTCCGGTCTTCCCCAGTTTTATGATTTTGAAAGGATCATAAAAGCGTGCCTTCTTTTCTGCGGGAAGTGCATTTCCAATATGCCCGAGAAGGACAGATCCTGTACCGGCAGCCATGGTAGCCATGAATTTCCGGCGGGTAAGTTTATTTTTTCCCATATGATTTGATATATGACTGGTTTTTCAGTATATGGAACAAATTAAATAAATATTATGTTTATATCATACTCAAAATGCTGCATTCCATGTAATTTTTAAGGGTTTCGGTGTTCGGTTTCCCCGCGGCATTGCCGGCCTCAGATACTCATAAAGCCCTGCATTTTTTCAATAAGGGGTTCCGGTGAAACCGGTTTCCCGTTTTTTGTAGAGACTCCCGTTATGACCGCTTTCACAATTAGTTTATTGTCAGGGATTCTGTAAATGCCCTGATGAAAGACCAGTCTCACGTTTCCTTCTCTCCTTATCAATGATTTTATCACGAACCTGTCATGGCTTCTCAGCGGGTATTTGTACTCAATTTCAACCTTTGTCACGATAAGTTCGATTCCCTCCTGGTGGAGCTGGGTGAAGTCTATTCCCCTCGAGAGCAGGAAATCATGTCTGGCATGCTCGAGATAGTTCTGATAGACCGCGTTGTTTACAACACCCTGGATATCGAGTTCATACGACCTCACGGTAAATTCGAGAGAGGCCTGATATTCGGGTAATTCACCGGTTTTTTTGTTCATTTTCAGATGATGTTTTGGCTAAGGCATATGGGTATAAAGACTTAAAATTAATAAAAAATGAATAACGGAGAATAAATTTTATTTACTTGGACTGACCAAAACCTGAATCCTTATGAAACACTCTGGCAACGATAAGGGATATCTTTTCAGCAGAAGATATTCTAATTATGTATTTGTACTGCTTTTCCTGCTGTACATGTTCGATTACATCGACCGGACCGTTGTAACCTCAATGTTTTCATCCATTGAAGCCGATCTGGGGATATCTCACACCCAGAGTGGTATGCTGGTTTCAGCTGTTTATTGGGCAATAGTGTTGCTGACCTTTCCCGTTTCGATCATTGTCGACCGTTGGAGCAGGACAAAGACCATTGCCATAATGGCGGTAGTCTGGAGTCTTGCCACAGCCTTGTGCGCCCTTACCGGGAATTTCATCCAGCTGTTTCTTGCAAGGATGCTTATCGGTGTAGGGGAAGCAGGGTATGCGCCGGGTGGCAGTGCAATGATATCAGGCTTGTATCCTATTGAGAAGCGGTCGAAAATGATGGGTTTATGGAATGCTTCGATACCTCTCGGTACAGCTATCGGAGTGTTTCTCGGAGGAATCATCGCGACTCACCTCGGATGGAAGTACGCGTTTGGGCTGGTTGCCTTTCCCGGGCTTATTGTGGCAATCTTATTTTTCTTTGTGAAGGACTACAAGACCGTGGACCTGTCGTTTTTTGACAAGAGGAACAATAAGGTAAAGATGGAAAGGAAAGATATCTTCAGGGAGTTTTTATCAAGATATTCAATAATTTACACATATTTCGGGATAACAGCTTCCATCTTCGTTACCACCTCCCTTCTGACCTGGCTTCCCACATATTTTCAGATTTCAAGAGACCTGGCGCAGGACAAGGCAGGCAGTATGGCAAGTAGCATTATGGCGCTTGCTCTTGTCGGGGCTCCGCTTGGCGGTATCGTTGCCGACAAATGGAGAAGGACCAATATCAATGCCAGGCTTCTGCTGCCCGCGTTGTCTACTCTTGTGTCGGCCGTTTTGCTTTTTCTTGGCCTTTTCCTCTTCCGCGGCATTGTCCAGTATATCACATTTCTTGTTATGGGGGTGACCATAATGATGTTTATTTCGGGAGCAGCATCTGTAACCCAGGATGTGATTCACCCCGGCCTCAGGGCGACGTCCTACTCAATTGCTGTCGTTGTTCAGAACCTGCTTGGAGCTTCAATGGCCCCTATTGTAATAGGCTTTATCTATGATCATTCGGACATAAAAACGGCTCTTTCAATATTGCCCTTTGTGCTTGTATTGAGTTCATTGCTGTTTTATCTCGGGTCGAAGTATTACGCCAGGGACATAGAAAACGTTACCAAGGTGCAGTTGGAGGTGCAGTAGGTTTTTACTTCTCGCGTGTTACAGTGTAGTTCACGAATTCCCTGAGGGCTTCCCTTGTCTCCGATGGCGGATAGGTGTCGAGAATAGCCTGTGCCTTGTCGTGGTACTGGTACATTCTTTCGCTTGCATATTCAAGGCCTCCCTTTTCGCTTACGAACCTTATTACTTCATCAATCTCCTGTCTGGATTTCTTTTTATTGCCTATAATCCTGAGGATATGTCTTTTCTGTGCGATAGAGGCTTTTTCGAGAGCACGAATCAGCGGCAGGGTTATCTTTTTCTCCTTGATATCATTACCGGTTTTTTTCCCGGTGAGCCCGTTGCCGTTATAATCGAGGATATCATCACGGATCTGGAAAGCTATTCCTAGAGTCTCGCCGAAATCCTTCATCAGCTGTATAGTATCGGGATTATCCGTTGCCGCACGTGCTCCGCAGGCGGTGCATGCTGAGATAAGGGCAGCAGTTTTTCCTTTTATAATCCTGAAATAATCATCTTCCCCAAGATTCAATTTTCTTGATTTCTGGATCTGTAGCAGTTCAGCTTCTGTCATCGATTTCACTGCTTCGGCAGTTATTTCAAGCATATCGGTGTGATTTTTCTCTATGCTGATGAGAAGTCCCTTGGCCAGCATATAATCGCCGACGAGCACAGCTATTTTGGAGTTCCAGAGTGCATTCACCGACAATGCACCCCTTCGTTCGGAAGCATCGTCGACCACGTCGTCATGAACAAGTGAAGCCGTATGCAGAAGCTCGATAAGTGTTGCCGCCGTAAAAGCTGCTTCTCCAGTTCCGCCATTGAGTTTTGCTGTTAAAAAGACCAGCATTGGCCTCATCTGTTTTCCCTTGCGCCGGAATACATAGTTCAGGATGATTTTCAGGAAGGGGATGTTGCTCTTCATCATCCTTCCGAAATAAGCTTCAAACTGATCCATTTCTTCCCTTACAGGATTTCTTATTTTAAGCGGGTCGGACATGAAAGGATTTTTTTCAAATATAATAAAACGGCTATTATCCGGTTAAATTAAAATAATTTAGTAAATCGCTCAAAATTGTGTCATATTTTCTTTAATATGAAAAAATGATATATTTGTTGATAGAAAAATAGCATGAATGGATATTAATAAATTAAATCCGGACAACCTGGAAAGAGCAGCCGGGATTTTAAAGGCTATAGCTCATCCTGTCAGGATTTCTATCATCGGTTGTCTCCAATCCGGAAACAAAAAAAGTGTGACTGAGATTCACAATCTGATTGGGATTGAACAGTCGACAGCGTCGCATCATCTTGGTATTCTGAAAGATAAGGGTGTTCTGGCTTCCAAGAGGGAAGGCAAGAATACTTTTTATTTCATTCGTAACGAGCACATACTGCCTTTACTTTCCTGTATCGAGGATTGCTGCGATTGACCAGGTTTTATTCCAGGTCCCTGAACATTTTTTTCTGGAAGAGTATTATTGCAAAAACGCCGCAGGTTATAGCAGAATCTGCAATATTAAACACCGGCCTGAAGAAAATGAAGGATTCACCAGCCCTGAAGGGTGACCAGTCAGGCCAGGTCGTGTTAATGATAGGGAAGTAGAACATATCAACCACCCTTCCCATCAGGAATGAAGAATATCCGCCTTCGGGAGGGAACAGTACAGCCGGCTGGCTATAGCTTTCGCTGAAGATCATACCGTAAAAAGCGCTGTCGATCAGGTTTCCTATAGCCCCGGCCATTATGGCGCTTACGGCAAGAATCAATCCGGTGTAGGCTTTCTTTTTGACAAGCGAATGGAGGAACCATCCTATTGCAATGATTGCAGCGATTCTGAAGAGGCTTAGTAATATCTTTCCTGTTTTTCCTCCTATTTCCATTCCGAATGCCATCCCGTTGTTCTCGATGAAATGAAGGAGACCCCAGTTTCCGAATATTGATCTTTCCTCTCCTATTACCATGGTTGTTTTCACCCAGAATTTCAGTATCTGGTCAGCCACAATGATGAGCACAATCAGCAAAACAGC
>JAAYQC010000033.1 GCA_012519515.1 Bacteroidales bacterium
CGGTCTCGGCATTCCTGACGTCAACCTGCATCTTGGAAAGAACAGTCTGAACAGCCACCAGAGGCAAAGTTTGGAAAGTCAGGTTCTCCCATTTGTTGGGCTGACCGTCGGGGTCGCGTCCGTCGTCGGTGTTGAGGCTGGTACGGAGGGTTTCTTCTGCCTGCGGATTCTTGCCGTCAAGCTTTGAAATAAGGAATTCCCTGTAATCGTTTATCAAGGCTTTCAGGTAAGAGGCCTTTCCGTTTTCATCATAGCCTATCAGTATCTGTGAGGGGACATTGTTTTCATCAATCTTCTGGACATTATCAATGAAAATATCCCTTCCGACCACAGCATCCGTTTCCGGACCTTCTGCCGTCATTATTATTTCGATCTTAAGATCCTGTATAAAGTCGAATATCTCGTCGGCACGGCTTTTTACCTCCATGGCTGCATCACGGTATTTCCCCGCTTTCGTGGGATTTTCGTTTGCTGCCCGGGAGAACTCGTCATAAATACGGCTGTTTTTCTTAGCGTAATTTACGAGTGTCGTGGTCAGACTCTTGTCAACTTTCTTGAATGCTTCCACGGCTTCCTTCGACACGTTAAGTGCAAGCATGGCGGTAAGAATCAGATACATCATACCGATCATCTTTTGCCGTGGTGATAGCCTCTCGTGAGCCATTTTCTAAGTTTGTTTAGTTTTGGATTAAAATGCCACGTTTATTTTACATTCATGGCTGCCAGCATATTGCCATATACATTGTTAAGTGCCGCGAGGTTTTCATTGAGTCTGTTCATCTGGTCACGATACTTTTTGGTATCGTCGGCCGATTCTGAAAGGTCTTTCACAAGCGACTGAAGACCTTTCTGGAGGTTTTCCGATTCCCTGAGATGTTCATCTACTCCCTTGCGCTGCAATTCATAAACTGCATTCAGGGCCGACAGGTTTTTGTTCAGCGATTCAAGCTGCTCCTGGTACGATTTGCCGCCCGATTCAATAACTGAATATGACTCGGCAAGCTTACTGTAATTTATGTTCGAGTCGCCAATTAGTTTGGCGGTTGTATGGTATGACTCGGCCAGTTTTCCAAGAGCTGAATCTGCTTCATGAATCGTGTTCATGTATTTCGATGAAGCAGCTGATATGTCGCCCATTACGTTTATGTTGGATGTAGCTTCGCTGAATTTCTTCATGCCGACTCCCAGTTTCTGGAACAGTTCGGGTGTGATGTCAGCACTTTCCAGCAACTGATCGAACTTTGAAAGGGCATAGGAACCGCTTCCGGCACCGCCGCCACCACCAGTCCATCCGCCGATTGCTCCGCCACCACCGCCGACGCTTCCACCGATAGCACCGCCGCCACCGCCAACGCTTCCGCCGACCGGTCCGGCATACCCGCCTGATACTGCCCTGGAGGGAGCAGAGGGCACATCCTCCTTGATACCGGCAAGCTCGGGATAAACCAGTGTCCAGTCGACCTCCTCATGAAGCGGCTCGAACGCTGAAAAGAAGAAGATTAATGCTTCTGTGAACAAACCGACAGTCAGCATTAAACCTGCACCATTCCAGTGCTGTATTTTAAATAATGCACCAATGATAACAACCGATGCGCCAATACCATACAGTTTGGCCATGAAGTTCTTGTATCCGCTTGACTGAACTATTTCTGCTAGGCTCATTTAACTGGTTATTTAAAGGTTATAAATATTTCTTATTAATTTTTCTCCTGCTTGTATGATCTCTTGTTAATTTACTCCTATGTAAGATCTTACATTGCGGAATCCGATATAGGATTTGGTTGAATCCTGATATTCGTAATCCCTTGAACTGGTCTGAAGAAAATAGGAGATGTCCTTCCAGGAACCGCCCCTTATAACTTTACGCTTGAGTACCGGCGGATCCTGAGGACGCGCATTGTACTCGTAGTTGGGATTCAGGTCGTGCTCGAAAATGTATGCAGAGGGATGGTATGCACCGAGAGTCCATTCCGCAACGTTTCCCGACATGTCGAACAGTCCGAACTCATTGGGTTCATAGGATCCGACTTTCGCGGTATACACGGTACCGTCGTCAATATAGTTCCCGCGGAGAGGTTTGAAGTTGGCAAGGAAACAGCCCTCATAGTTCCTGGTGTAGGGCCCGCCCCAGGGGTACATCGAGAGATCGAGACCTCCCCTTGCAGCATATTCCCATTCTGTCTCAAGCGGTAACCTGTAGGCCTGCACGTCGGGAATACCGTTTTTCCTCAGCGCCGTATTCATGTAATCGGTCCTCCACCTGCTGAATGCCTTGGCCTGCGACCATGATATGCCTACAACCGGATAATCGTCAAATGACGGGTGCCAGAAGTAAAGATCTGCCTGCGGATCGTTGAAGGAATAGGTGAAGTCCCTGATCCAGCAAAGCGTATCGGGATATATATTAATGGTATCATGCCTGATAAAGGATGAACGGTTTTTTACTTCGGTTATATTTCCGTTACGGTCGATAATCTGTCCAACATATTTCCAGGTGTTGTTTGCATAGTCATTGACATATTTGGCTTTTGCCGCCTGCTGGTAATCAACCCAGAAATAGGTGTAGTTCAGCTTTCTGACGTCAATCTGCTTCTTGCCGTTAAACCTTTCCTCGGGAGGATAGTACATCTCTTCCAGGACGGCAGCCGTGGTCTCTTCCCTGGGGTCGATTTTCTCAGACCAGTTGATTACTGGCGGGTCAACCATATTACCGTCCCTGTCAACGACAAAATAATCGCGGTTGGGTACCTGAGCCTCTCCAAGCTTGGTCCTGAGAATGGAATCCCTTACATAATAAACAAACTGACGATACTTATTGTTGGTTATTTCTGTCTGGTCCATCCAGAAGGCCTCGACGGTAACGGTTTTTGAGATACTGTTCATCGCGAAAATCGCATCCTGATCGCTCGGGCCCATTGTAAAACTACCTGCGGGGATGAATGCCATTTCGAGAGGTTCAGGTTCAAAGAAATTCTTTCTTCCCGGAACTCCCGTCAGCTCACCATTATCCGACGACTTACATCCGCCCAACAATACCATAATTATCAGAGCCGGAAGGATTACCTTTTTCATCATATTATAATTTTGAATTTAATGGTATGATGGAACCCACATGGTAGAAATTTATAGCCATGCTTTTTTGCGTATCTGATACCTGTGGGTTTCATTATTCTAATAAAAATTTTGTTGCAAATAACTGTTTTATAATTTATAAGAACCTTATGCTTTTGTATCTCATCGGGCTCCTGCCCGTACTGATACTGAAACAATAATTCACCATAAACTCGTGCGATCCGTGTGTGTTTTTTCTGATATCCGAGATCGGGAAGTCGTAGGCGTATCCGAACCTGATACCATTAAACAATTCAATCCCAGCAATTCCCACCAGTGCATCGCCCGGTCTGTAAGAAACGCCACCCCATGCCTTTTTATTGTATCTTATAAGAGAAGTTGCAGAAAATTGTAATGTTTTTCCATCACTGATCGCGAAGACTGATGGCAGCAGTTCCAGAGAGGGATTTGGGAGCTGTAGTATGTATCCGGCTGTTGCATAATAATGACGGCTGATGTAAGAAACTCCCTTAGTGAATTTTACATCCGGTTGGTTTATGTGAGTCACCGAAATTCCAGTGTAATATTTATCAGTAGTATAATAAACACCCAGGCCGGCATCGAAATTTACAGAACTTTCTTTTCCTTCAGGAATATTTGGATCGCCGGAGGGCGGAGTGAAGATATCCCCCGATGGAATCGACCATTCCGGGTCGAGAGTCATATTGAACATTCCGGCATTGATCCCTATACCGAGCTTGCCCATTCCAACATCGGCAATATAGGCATAGGATAGGGCTATACTTATGTCTTTGTCAAAACCAAGGGCATCGTTTTGGACCGTCAGTCCGATACCGCTCCTTATACCGAAAGGCGCCACCGGAGCACTTATGTTGAAGACCGTTGTAGAGGGAGCGCCTTCGAAGCCTAACCATTGCTGGCGGTTCAGTGCCGTTGCACATATCATACCGGAGCTACCTGCATAACCCGGATTGAAGCTCAGGGTGTGGAACATATAGTTGCTGGTTATGGGATCCTGCTGCGCATTACCGGGGGTTAAGGCAAGCAGAATGAACAGGAACAGAAGGGCAGACTTTTTCACCTTATTAATAATAGTAAGTGGATTAAGCTCATTAGTTGAGCTTATAAAGTAACATAAAAAAATTAAAAGTATGCAAACCCGTTTGGGTGCGGTCAAAACATTTAACATTCCTGATCAAGTGTATCCACAAAGAATATTCCAAATCTTCCTGAAAACGTGAAAGAAATGAAATTATTTGAGCGATCAGGATTTTAATCTGCCCGAAGCAAGAACCCATTTGTCAGGGATCTCATTCCTGTTGGCTTTCAGATAGTCGTCGTGTGAGCAGGAGATGTAGATATTCCTGTTGTTTTCGTCCTTTAGTTCGAGCCACCATCTTTCAGTCAGATTGCTCTTTACAAAGATCAGATCCTCCTCGAGATCAGTCAGCTTCAGGTGATACCTGGTAAACCTTCCGGTATTGCTGTTGCTCAGTGCCGGTGTCTCATACTGCTTCTGCGAAAAGCCCTCAAGGAAAAACCATAGTATCTGGCCGGCCAGACCGCTTGTCTGGTTCCTGTTGTCAAGACCGGGATTCACGTCAAAGAGCCCGAAGACCTTAAGATTATCGGAAATACCTGCATATCTCGCGAGAAGACAGATCTCCTCTCCGTAGAATCCGTTGGGTGATGGCATCGCTGTCCCGGGTGCATCCGACTGCCTTACAGCCGAAATATCAAATACGGCAGCATCGGAATCCCTGAAGAGAGGTTCCATGAGATATACCGCCTGCCTTACATCCCCTATCCTTACCATCTCCGAATGCCGCCTCGAAAACCTGTTCAGCACCTGCTGATCGTTAAGATAGGTCTGGTAACCTATATTTATATAGTGTCTGAAGCTGCTTTTGCTGCTGCCCATGATCTTGTTCAGATAACTTACCGAATCGAATACATCGGGATTGTTACTGTAATCGATGCGCGGATCGACGGCAAGAAGGGTGTAAGCAATCCCGAGCTGAGTGAAGGACCTGTCGATTGCCGTAACCAGGGCGCTGCTTCCTCCGATTATCACAGGGAAGACATTCTCGCTCAGCAGCGCCGTGAGAATATCAGTCAGACCTGCAATAGTATCATTAAACGAAGTCCCCGGTTTCATGTTTCCCAGGTCAGCAATCTTCGTTTTGCCCGGTATCCTTGCAAGACCGTATAGCTGCTGCCTGATAGTGTCGGGAGCTTCGGATGAACCGGGGTCTGCAGAATTGCGACCGTCGGGTACACCGATCAGGGCCAGCTTGAACTTGCTGAAATCACTTATTGTCATGTTCTCGGTGTGGATCACCGTGTTGTGCGGAAAACCGGCATTTCCGGCAAGCGTTTCCAGACCGTGCCTTTCAATGCTTACAGGATCAAAATAGTCTTTCAGGTTGATCATGGTTTGTTCGCGGCTAAGCCTTGTTTTTATCTGTCTTTTCAATGATAGCCATACATTCCTCTTTGGTCAGCTTTTCAGCATCGTCCCCCCTGGGAATCCTGTAATTCTTCTTATCCTTAGTGATGTAAGGCCCGTACCTTCCATTAAGGATCTGAATGTCTCCAAAATCCTTTATGATCTTCTTCCTGTCGCTTTCTTCTTTTTCGCGGATAAGCTCAACAGCCCTTTGGGCCGTTATGGTATAGGGATCATCAAGACCTTTTTTCAGTGAATAGAACTTGCCGTTGTACCTCACATAGGGCCCGAACTTTCCTACTCCAACCACCATTTCTTCTCCTTCATGCATTCCCAGCGAGCGCGGAAGCCGGAACAGGTTCAGGGCTTCTTCAAGAGTTATCGTCTCAAGGAGCTGGTTCCTGGCAAGACTTGCAAAACGCGGCTTTTTATCGCTTTCAGTATCACCTATCTGTGCCACAGGACCAAACCTTCCCATTTTCACTGATACCGGCTCTCCCGTCTCAGGATGGTTTCCCAGGAACCTCACCCCGCTCTTCTTTACCTTTTTTTCAAGGGCGTTCTCAATGGTTTTATGGAAGCTATTGTAGAATTTCTCCAGCATCCCGGTCAGTTTAAGCTTGCCCTCAGCTATCTTGTCAAACTGCTCCTCCACTTCGGCAGTGAAATTGTAATCGACGATCTCGGGGAAACTCTCAACAAGATAATCGTTCACCATCATTCCGATATCCTGGGGAAAGAGCTTTGACTTCTCTTTTCCTGCAATTTCTGTTTTGACTGATACCGAGGCTTTTCCCTTTGAAAGGGTGATAATCCTGATCTGCCGTTTCATACCGGGCCTGTCCTGGCGCATCACGTAACCCCTCTTCTGAATGGTTGAGATGGTGGGTGCATAGGTTGAAGGCCTTCCTATTCCCAGTTCCTCCAGCTTCTTTACAAGGCTTGCCTCCGTGTAGCGGGGAGGAGGCGTAGTGTATCTCTGTGTGGCGGTAATGGTTTCGTAGAAAAGAGGCATTCCGGCTTTTACCGGCGGGATGATTGCTTTTTCTTCTTCACCGTGTTCACTGTCGGTCGATTCGGAGTAGACTTTAAGGAAACCGTCGAACTTCACAACTTCACCGGTAGCGGAAAACAACACCGGAGAGTTGTTCATTTCAATCGAGATGGTTGTTCTTTCAACTTCGGCATCGGCCATCTGCGAGGCAATGGTTCTTTTCCAGATAAGCTCATAGAGCCTCTTTTCGTTCTGGTTGCCGGATATTGTGGCTACATCGGGATATGCAGGCCTGATAGCTTCATGAGCCTCCTGGGCTCCCTTCGATTTCGTCCTGAACTGCCTGGTTTTTGAATATTTCTCACCGAATTCGGCAATAATTACTTCACGCGATTTTGCCAGCGCAAGCTTTGACAGGTTCGTGGAGTCGGTCCTCATGTATGTTATCTTTCCGGCTTCATATAGCTTCTGTGCCACTGTCATGGTTTGGGATACCGAGAAGCCCAGCTTCCTGTAGGCTTCCTGCTGCAGTGTCGAAGTGGTGAAGGGAGGAGCGGGGGAACGGGTCCCTGGCTTAACGGTTACAGATGATACCTTGTACTCAGAGGCCGCGCATAATTCAAGAAATTTCGCTGCTTCATTCTCATCGGGGAATTTCTTTGCTGCTTCAGCTCTGATAAGATTGCTGTCACTCTTGTCTTTCTCGGTCATGAAAATACCATTCACCCGGAATGAAGATTCACTTTTGAAGGCGATTATTTCCCTTTCCCTTTCGACAATAAGCCTTACCGCTACCGACTGGACCCTTCCGGCCGAGAGGGAGGGCTGTACCTTTTTCCAGAGAACCGGTGAAATCTCATATCCCACTATCCTGTCGAGGATACGCCTCGCCTGCTGGGAATGAACAAGATTCATGTCAACCTTGCGGGGATTCAGAATGGCATTGGTGATGGCATCCTTTGTAATCTCGTGGAACACTATTCTCCTGGTGGTTTCCAGGTCGAGGTCCAAAACACTGGCAAGATGCCATGCTATGGCTTCTCCCTCACGGTCCTCGTCGGAGGCAATCCAGATATTTTTAGATTGGGCTGCTGCCTTGCGGAGTTCAGCTACAACTTTTGTTTTTTCTTTAGGTATCTCATACTCGGGAGCAAAGTCATTTTCAATGTCGATACCGAGATTCTTCTTCTTAAGATCCCTGATATGGCCGAAACTTGAAACGACCCGAAAATCCTTCCCAAGGTATTTTTCAATGGTTTTTGCCTTTGCCGGCGACTCAACAATTACTAGGTTTTCGATCATGCAGGACTGATTTAGCTCTTCCAAAAATCTGGACAAAGTAAATCATTTAGGGTCCAAACTTCAAAATAAACGGTTAAGATTCTTTATTAATTACTATTTTTGGCCAAACTATTGATGCTAATGAAAGGTGAATCAACAAACAGGAAATACCTGATATGGTTTTGGTCAATCTTCGCGGTACCGTTCATTATAGTTATTATCCTGTTCGTTCTGATATCCCGGGGGAAGCTTGGTCCGATGCCTTCGTTCACCGAGCTTGAAAATCCCGAGTACAACCTGGCCGCCGAGGTCTACGCCGAAGACGGGGTGCTTCTGGGAAAAATAAGCATCGAAAACCGGACCTGGACCGATTACAAGGATCTTTCTCCATACGTCGTCAATGCACTTATTGCCACTGAGGACATAAGGTATTACAGGCATTCGGGAATTGATGTGAGGGGACTCGGGAGAGCCATTATCCGTACCATCCTACTGGGGCAGAATACGGGAGGCGGCAGCACCATAACACAACAGCTTGCTAAAAACCTGTATCCCCGCGATACTGCCAGGGTTTCAAACTTCACCCGGAAGATAAGGCTCGGCTTATCCAAATTCAAGGAATGGCAGACTGCCGTGAAACTCGAACGCAGCTACACAAAGGAAGAGATCATTGCCATGTATCTTAATAAGTATGACTTCTTGTATCAGGCAATAGGAATAAGATCGGCGGCAAGAGTGTATTTCAACACCACCCCCGACTCGCTGAAAATAGAAGAAGCTGCCGTTCTTGTGGGAATGCTCAAGAATTCAAGCGCATACAACCCAAGAAGATTCCCTGAAAGGATGCTCGCAAGAAGGAATATAGTCATTTCCCAGATGGCCAAGTACGGATACCTTCACCCCCAG
>JAAYQC010000034.1 GCA_012519515.1 Bacteroidales bacterium
ATAACAGAATAATGAGGTGCGGGCATAGCGGGACGCACCATTAATCCATCATCCGGATGATGGATTAATGGTGCGTCCCGCTATGCCCGCACCTCATTATTCTGTTATTCCGGCTATATTTTCCCTGTATTTGCTGGGGGTTTGGCCTGTCTGGCTTTTGAAGAATGAATTGAATGTGGATTTTGAATTGAAGCCCGAATCGAAGGCAATGGCCAGAATTGTATAGTGGTCGTATCTGGAATCACTGAACCTTTCGATTACCTCCCGGGTCCTGTACTCATTTATGAACGTGAAGAAGTTTTTTCCATAGATCTCATTAAGCACCTGTGTAATATAATGTCGTGAAATCCCGGTTTTCTGGCTGAGATCGTGTATCGTGAGATTTCCGTCGAGATAAGGTTTTTCGGATTCCATATAATCCAGAAGTATGGTAAGGTATTCTTCAGCCTGTTCATCCTTAAGTCCGCTCCTGCTATACTTTTCAGCTTCCTTTTTTTCTCCGTTCCTCTCATTGTGAAGTACCTCTCCGAATATTACAGGCTGCTTAATGCCATAGAAACTGTATACCATCGAGAATAAAGCTATGAAAGCGAAAACGACAAAATAGGGATCAAACGGAATATAGTTACCGAGGATTTTCAGCCCGCCGAGAATGAACACTATGATATATACTACATAAAAACTGATGGCAAGTACCTTAAGCCAGTTCAGGGTAATCCGCTGTGAGGTGAATGATGTAAGGTCCATAAGATTCGACTGGTGCTTCTTTATCTTTATGAACGACAGTATACTGTATGTTGTAATTGAAAGAAAAAATGAAACCGAGTAAACCATTCTAAGGGGCATGAGCTTATCAGGTTCAAAGAAACCCCTCAGGTCACGGACAAGGGGTTCTGACCTGAACACAACAGAGACAGTAAAAAAAACAACAAACGGAACAAAATGAATTAGTTCGACAGGATTGAACTTTCTGCCGGGGGTGGTCATGAAACTTATGTAGAGATATAGAAGAGGCCCGTAAGTAAATGTAATGAACGGAAACGAATACATTTCGATTACTTTGCTGTTCAGGAGGGCAAAGATCATCTCGATACATATCATGAATAACCATGCTGCCATGACACGATTTGCCGTCGTGGTGGGCTTCTTCGTTGCTATGAGCAACCCTGCAAAAAAAGATTGAGTTGTACCTATATATAAAACAGGCTCGATATTAACCATTTTACATGAAGTTAGAAATAGAGGTATTCATTGCCTCGTCTTCCTGATTCTTTTCAAATATAACCAAATTGAATCAATAAAATCCTTTATATTTGGATTTATGCTTGGCCCGGACTCTTTGCCGGCTTAGTTATATCACAATATATCAGGTCTTTATGAGTATTCTTGTAAATAAGGATTCCAGGGTTCTGGTTCAGGGAATTACCGGTATTGAAGGCACTTTCCATACCGCCCAGATGATGGGTTACGGAACCATAGTCACCGGAGGGGTCACTCCGGGAAAAGGAGGGACAATCCATCTCGGGCTTCCTGTCTTTAATACGGTAAAAGAGGCCAGGGAGCAAACCGGTGCAAATGTATCGATCATCTTTGTACCTCCCCAGGCTGCCGGAGATGCCATCATGGAGTCAGCCGCAGCCGGAATAGAACTTATAGTTGCAATAACCGAGGGTATCCCTGTCTCCGATATGGTCAGGGCAAAAGAATACATCAGACCGTTCGGATGCCGATTGATCGGACCAAACTGCCCGGGAGTAATCACCCCGGGAGAGGCCAAGGTTGGAATCATGCCCGGCTTTATCCACAAAAAGGGGCATGTCGGGCTCATCTCAAGATCAGGTACACTGGCCTATGAGGCGATCGACCAGATTAGCCGCATGGGCATAGGCCAGTCGACAAGCCTTGGAATAGGCGGCGATCCCGTTATAGGCACGTCGATCCTCGATGCTGTGAAGCTGATGATGGATGATGATGATACCCATGCAATTGTTATAATTGGTGAAATCGGCGGAACCATGGAAAACGATGCGGCTGAATGGATAAGGGACAATGGAAACAAGCCCGTTGCGGCCTTTATCGCCGGGCAGACTGCCCCGAAGGGAAGGAGGATGGGCCACGCCGGAGCCATAATAGGAGGGAAGGCTGATACGGCTGCCGCGAAGATCAGCATTATGAAGAAATGCGGCATTCATGTGATTGAATCGCCTGCCGACATCGGTGAAACAGTTGCAGGGATTGTAATATAAAGGCTAAATACTCTGTTTCTTATTTTCCTATATTTGCAGTGACTTTTTTAACGGAATACCCCGAAGCGGGGTCAAAATTATATTATGATGAAACTACTTGAAGGAAAAACAGCACTGATAACCGGTGCCTCAAGGGGAATAGGAAAAACGATTGCTCTCAGGTTTGCCCTCGAGGGAGCTTCGATCGCCATTACCAACATTGTTGAAGACGAAGAATTCCTTAATACAATAGAGGAAATCAGGGCACATAATGTAACCGTGAGGGGATACGTCTCCAACGCGGCTGACTTTGCTGATTCGCAAAAAGTGATTGAACAGATAGTCAAAGATTTCGGCAGAATTGATATTCTGGTTAACAATGCAGGTATCACAAGGGACAACCTGCTGATGAGAATGACCGAAGACCAGTGGGACCTCGTGCTGAACGTCAACCTCAAATCGGTTTTCAATGTCACAAAGGCAGTTTTGCAAATCATGATCAGGCAGAAGAGCGGGTCTATTGTAAACATGAGTTCAGTTGTGGGAGTGTCGGGCAACGCCGGACAGAGCAACTACTCGGCATCCAAGGCAGGAATGATAGGTTTTACAAAAAGCATCGCGAAGGAAGTCGGATCCAGAAATATAAGATGCAATGCAATTGCCCCGGGATTCATCATTACAGAAATGACCGAAAAGCTTCCCCCTGATATTAAGGCCGAGTGGATTGGCAAGATCCCTCTTCGCAGGGGAGGAACGCCCGAAGATGTTGCGAATACCGCACTTTACCTGGCCTCCGACCTGTCGTCGTACGTGAGCGGACAGACAATTCATGTGTGCGGTGGCATGTTAACATAAGACATATATTTATTATAGAATTAAAAAAAAGATTATATTTGCTGAACCGCAGGGCGCCTATCCTTATAGCACGAGGAAATGCAGCGAGACATATTTATTCCACACTTATTTTAAACAGGCGCCCTGCTTCTTTTATATGTAACAGTCTGATCCTGAATGTGTAATTACGTCCTCCTCCTGTTCATTCTGATCCCTGTTGCCGGATATCTGCTCCAAAGATACCTCGAAGGTCTCAATATCAGAATGTGGTCAGACAAGCTTCCTGAAAAGCTTATAGGGATATGTGATGAAAAAGAATATCACAGAACGCAACATTATTACAGGGAAAATCTCAGGCTTTCGGTCTGGTCATCCACACTGAACCTTACAGTAATCATAATTATGCTGGCCACCGGCGGTTTTGCCCTGGTCGACAACATTGCAAGATCGCTAAGCGAAAACAATGTCGTTATAGCGCTGATTTTCATGGGAATCATTGGGATTGCATCGGAGCTGATAAACCTGCCATTCGCATGGTACGACACTTTTGTGATTGAAAAGAAATTCGGCTTCAATACAATGACGAAACGCACTTTTATAACCGACCACTTAAAAGCATGGTTCATATCCCTTCTGATCGGCATCCCTGTGCTGGCAATAGTCACATGGTTATATTACAGGATGGACAAGGGATTCTGGATCTATGCCTGGCTTCTGGTAACAGCCTTCACAGTGTTTATAAACTTCTTCTATTCTGAGCTTATCGTACCGCTTTTCAATAAGCAGACGCCCCTTGTCGAGAGTCCGCTCAGGACAAAGATCGAGGA
>JAAYQC010000035.1 GCA_012519515.1 Bacteroidales bacterium
TCAAGGTGTTCCCCCTCATGATGATGTTCATCTTCGATTGGTTCGATGCTTTCACCGAGGTTAAGCATTTTCATCGACTTGTTTATCTCTGAAAAACGATCCATCCAGGCCATTTCAAAACCAAGATAGCCGTTGCAGATATAAGCCTCCGACCTGCGAAGCCTGTCGATCTGATTTGGGTAAGGTTCATAAATATGCGGATTGGCACCGGCGGGAACCATCACATTTACCGAAAAATTATCTCCCGCGATCTGTTCAGTGAAATATCCGAAGGGAGCTATACTGACGGAAATGATCCTCCCGCCTGTCCGGTCGTTACTTCCGCAAGCGCTCATAATTAAAACAATAAACAGTAATGCAGCCCTCTTCATAAACAACTGTTTCAACAGCTACAAAAATAACATATAAGGTGGTAAAAGGTTTATGAGGAAAGAATAAATAAAAAATATCCATACTTTTGACCTATGCAACCATATAATCCGTCTGTTAACGAATAATGAAACTTTGATGAAAACACGTTCCGGACTTCTTATCATGGCAATAACAGCCATTATTTCAATTCATCCGAATAACACGTACTGCCAGTACCGCGATCATAACCAGATCGCTGCAACAGTCAAAAAACTCGCGTCTCAGTATCCTTCACTGTGCTCCGCCAGGTCACTAACCAAAACCGCGGGAGGCAAGGATATCTGGCTGATAACCATCGGCACCGGCGACAGGGACAATAAACCCGGAATTGCCGTCGTGGGCGGAACCGACGGGAAATACATCCTCGGAAGGGAACTTGCCCTGGGATTCGCCGAAGACCTCCTGACAGGATCCGGCAATACGGAAACAAACGATCTGCTGAACAGGGTGACTTACTATATCTTTCCCGATGTCAGCCCCGATGCATCAGCCCAGTATTTCGCTCCCCTGAAATACGAAAGGAACCGCAATGCAAGAACTACCGACGAGGACAGGGACTTCCTATACGACGAAGACCCCTTCGAAGACCTGAACGGGGATAATGTGATTACCCTTCTCCGGGTTGAGGATCCGGCAGGCAAATACATTAAAAGCAAGGAAGATGAGAGAGTGATGGTGATAGCGGAAACTGAAAAGGGGGAAACGGGAACCTTCTCTGTATTCACCGAGGGAATAGATAACGACATGGATGGGAAATTCAACGAGGACGGTGAAGGAGGAGTCAGCTTCAACCGCAACCTGACATATAACTACGAGGAATTCGGACCTAATTCCGGCCTCTACCCTGTTTCGGAACCGGAGACAAGGGCAGTGGTGGATTTCCTCTACGACAGATTCAATGTTTACATGGTTATTGCTTTCGGACCACAGGACAATCTGGCAGAACCCATGAAAGCCCGTGAACAACCCCGGGAAAACGAAAGACAGGGAAGCACTCGAAGGATAAGAGGCCCCCTGACGTCAATCCTTGGAACCGACGAAACTGTCAATAAGCTTGTTTCGGACAGATACCGCGAGATAACCCGGTTGAAGGGCAAAGCTCCGGCGGTAAAGGAACCGGGCAATTTCATGGAATGGGCTTATTATCACTACGGAAGATACAGTTTCGGCACTCCCGGCTGGTGGTTGAACGTCGAAATAGGGAAAAATGCTGAAGTAGAATTCCTCAGATTCGCCGACAAGGAGAACCTGCCTGATGTTTTCGTGCCCTGGAAGGAAATCAAACACCCCGGCTTCCCTGATAAAAAAGCTGAAGTTGGCGGGATAATGCCTTTCGTAATGTACAACCCTCCGGTCGACTCCGTTGCTCCGCTTATTAAACTGCACAGCAAGTTCATAAGGGAGATCTCTGCCATGCATCCCGAACTTGAATTCCTCGATATCACCACTGAAAATGCAGGCAGCAACATATTCAGGCTTACCCTCAAAGTGCACAATAAAGGACTCTTTGCCACCAATACGGAAGCAGGAGAACCAAACATCTGGACAAGGGTGATGAGACTGTCGCTTGAGCCGTCGGCCGGACAAAAGATCCTGAGCGGACATAAGGTGCAAAGAATCGACAGACTGACAGGTGATGAATCAGCGGAATTCAGCTGGCTCATCTCCGGAAAAGGGAAAGTAGGTATTTCAGCCGGGGCAGCAAATACCGGCCAGATAAGCACATCAGTCGAATTAAAGTAACATCAAAGCGATACACCAATGAAATTACTCAGCAAAATATCAGTCCTCATATTGACAATCTGCCTTACTGTTCCGGCTTTACCGCAGAATGCCGAACTTTTCTTCAAGGCAGCCGGATCGCCGGCCAATCCCAGGGTACAGGCCTCATGGAACAAGTACTACACATACGAAGGCATTACAGACCTTTGCCGCAAACTGGCAAAGGAGTATCCTGATATTGTGATCCTTGAATCAGCA
>JAAYQC010000241.1 GCA_012519515.1 Bacteroidales bacterium
CGCATCCATAAAACCAGCGACGCAAAACCAGTGACCAGATCAATCAAAGTGCAACAAGGCGCAGGCCGCATGGTCTCGCGCCTTGTTTGCGCGCAAACGAAGGGGGGACATGTATGACAGCGGAAGAGCATTCCATACTTGAGCAATCACCTAATGGAATGGTGCTGCAGAGTGTTAATGTGGTCGATCCATAACGTTTCTAAACCATTGAAAACGATGTCTCTTTCGACAAACACAATGGCATGGACAATTGCTCGAGTATCGTGCACGAGATAACTAAAATGCGATCGTAATTTTTATCAGCTTCAATACTGTACATATACAGATTATCAGGTACTTATAATGACACCAACTTGATCTTAAACTGAGTCGATATTGGGCTGATATTGGGTCATCATTGAACCTTGACATACAATTATTTCATGCGTATATTGATAACACAGAAAAACGAGATATTTCACGTACGTAAAAGCTGTCGGATATGTGTAAAGCCGTTGGTTATTTATCACAGGTGCAAAAGGAGTGTCAGATTTGACAGAAGCAAAATGGTTACTCAAGCATCATCGGGAGCATATGTCGCGAATTGCTACATTAACCTCACTGCAGCACGCCCTGCAACGATGGGAGAAGACTACTGATCGAGACGAACTGATCGAAGAGCTTTCACTTGCCAGACAACCTTTCACCGGTTTGCCGCGTACAAAAGCTGGAAAAGCCAGCAAGACAGAGTATGTTGTGTTCTCAATTGCCCAGGAAGTCCAATTGATACAGGAGGCGACCTCTGAGCAGCTTGTTCAAATTGATTGTGAAATAGCCAGGATGCGTACATACGTAGCTATATATGAATCCGCACTAACCGCACTAACAAAACAAGAACGCAAACTTGCTCGTTTGATATACGAAGATGGCTATTCAATCACCAGAATCCACTCAGAGGCACGCCTAAAGAGGGTTGACGGTTCCCAAGGGTATTCCTATAATACACTGTATAGATTACATCGCAGAATTCTGCATAAGGTACAAGCTGTTATACAGCCGTGGACGTGGATAATGCGGAAGGGTGACCATGTGGCCAATACAGAAAATTACTGTCTTTATGCAATAAAGGATGACAGATAAAACAGACAGATGATTAGGCTTACTGCAAAAACCCACTATGACTCTATATATCAGAATAAATCTTCCAAACACAAACTATGCAGTAAGATATCGTTGTATAGTTTCTGTTCAAATGTGTTTCCATTAGCTACAATACTTATAGAATCTATAAGCGAGGTAGCTATGAAAAAACGAATTGTTCCCAATACGTTTGGTTCGCGTGTTCGTCTGCGACGGCTGGAACTGTCTATGTCGCAGAAAGAGGTTGCTGCTGAAGCGGGTATATCAAAACAATTCCTATACAACCTTGAGCATAATCGTCAGAATATTCGGACGGACAATTTGATTAAGCTTGCAGCGGCGCTGGAAGTCAGTACGGATTATCTGCTTCTTGGGAGGGCAAACAGTAGTGATGCCCAGTATCTTACGGACATCATTAAACGATTGGGTTGCAAGGAGTATGCGAATTTGCGAACGATCATTGAACGGTATTGTGACAGCTATGCAGCTGCAGACGAATCGTAGCACCCCTATGTTTTTCAGGAAGGGCGTTTAAAATAGCAGACGATCATGATTACAACACATGGTACGCCAACATATACGAAAATACTTATAAAGCGGTAACAAGACGCCTATACAGTTGCATATACATAGTGTCTCCTGCACAAGTCAAGCGACCTGAAGCCGCTTGAAATATACGAAAAAGAAGCGCAAAAGAAGCCTGAGCCTCTTCTGCAGATTCAGCGTCAGAACAGACATATGGATCATGACTTCGCTTGTGTGTTTCAGCTTCGCGGTCACCCTGCCGAGGGAATAGCAACGCTTAGCGATTCCAAATCGTCGTTCAATATTTCCACGCTCGCCGGATTCCAGCCATTCCTGGCGAAGCTCCTGTTTCCGGATGATGGGGTCTTTCGTAGGCTTACCCATCCTGGGGCCATTCAGATGGATGCCGTGATCTTTGCAGTATCTCAGGTTCTCCCGGTTTCGGAAAATCGTATCCGCCAGCACCCGGTCCGGATAATGTCCATAGGCTTTGCGATACCCCTCCACAGAATCCTGAAGGGTTGTGCCTTCGTTGAAAGCATCCCAGCTGAGATGCTCGATGCGTAAAAAGCCGTTGATGTCACTCATCCCTACCTTCGCCCCGAATTCCACCGGTGCGTTCTGCTTCCCCCGAACAATGGGCCGGACCCACGGTTGACTCAAACTGACGATGCGATCCTCGATCCGATTGGTTCTTGTCTCGTACATTCTCCGCTGCTGATCAAACAGGAGTCGGATCACCCCCAGCCGTTCCAGTTCCCACCGCGTCAATATCTTTTCCCATTCGTCCGGATGCTTCCGGACCACAGCGTCGATGGCCTTTAAATCCCGTCGCAGATAGTTCAACTGCTGCCGTTTACAGGCTCTTATGCTTCTGTTCGTCTTCTTGCGGCTCTTGGAAAATCCATTGTACTGATTCTTCGCTCTGACACGGTATGTCCTCGGCTTCCTCCCGTCGGTCAGCCCCGCCTTGTGGAGCGCGTCAATGAGCCGCTCCGCATTCTTCCGTGCTTCGTCCAGCAATGATGTGTCCGTCGGAAACCGTATCGCCTGCGGCGTGCATGTCGCATCCAGTATCAGTGTGCCGCTGTTCGCTTCCTCTGGCTCTTGATTCCCTTTGCCCCTGCCCCCCGCGCCATCATGGTCATCGCTATGATCGTCGTGCCCATTGGAATCATCACGATCTTCGATCTTCGACCTGACGTCTTCCACTGTCTTTCGTCCGATGATCACATCGTTGACTTCCTGAAGAATCTCCGACCCGAGCCGCATCCGGTATCGCGTCATCATGCTTGGATGAAATGGCTCCGCCTGCGTGAATCCCTTCAGCCCGACGAAGTATTGCAGATACGGATTCATCGCGATGTGCGCTGCCGTCATCTCGTCTGAAAATCGATACCTTTCCTTGATGATCTGCGACCCCAGTGCCATCCGCAGACTGTCCGCCGGCTGACCTGTGCCCGACGGAAACTGCTCCGCATATTTCTCTTCGAACACCCACCACGGGATCAGCTTCGCCAGCTTCACCCATTCGTTCTCAGGATTCAGCGGAATCCCGCCGAACATCGCCGGATCATCAAATATGCTGACCTGGTTTGATTTTCGCTTGTACATGCGTCCTCCAAGTGCAAGGTTTTGTGCGGCTTCCTGCCGTTTCCCTTGCACTTATTATACCACATTATATGCGATAAGTCCCACATTATCTGTGCTCTCTGCTCCGGAAGCAGACACTACGTACAGGAGCACGGCATGAGCGACGGCAGCTTCGTGGAGGGCAGCGCCCCCACCGAATTGCTGCGGCCTGCGGGATAAAAGCCGGAAGCGGGCCGGCAAGGTGCCGCGACCGACGCTTTTCCATTCGACCCAAGAAGACCGGGGCCCGGGAACGGGCCCGGGTCTTCTTTTTCTTCGTCCGCGCAATGGCAGCCGCCCTTGCGCAGTTTTCTGTGGGCCATAAGCAAGCCATTCCACAAACCCCTGGCCGGGAGATTTCCCACAACACATGGAACGGACGGCGATGCGTCCGATGCTGCCGAGGGTCGTTCGGATGGAAAAACAGACCTTCCGGGCACAGGAAAGGGGCTGTAACAAAAGCCCTGAAACAAGATCGTCACGGGAGAAATTCCGTGGCGATTTTGTATATGAAGGGAAGCATAAAAATGGTATAATAGACTTGGTAAAAAAACAAGATAAGGACG
Source organism: Bacteroidales bacterium (assembly GCA_012519515.1). Taxonomy (GTDB): domain Bacteria; phylum Bacteroidota; class Bacteroidia; order Bacteroidales; family VadinHA17; genus LD21. The sequence goes on from JAAYQC010000241.1 coordinate 3,843, forward strand.
AGGGC
>JAAYQC010000036.1 GCA_012519515.1 Bacteroidales bacterium
CTCTGTCATGACCACTCCGCCAAACGTGAGATATGCAGAAACATTTGTGGAACTGGCGCGAAAAGCCAGGAAAAGGAAGTTGGGACTGTGGAATGAAACGACGCTTTCAGGAAATGAATTCTGAAAGCCGTGACTAATACCGAAATGCCGGCTGTGATATCATAATGATATCATTTTAATATCGTATTAATATAATTATAATATCGTTTCTATATCTTTTTGATATTATCATGATACTATTATGATATCTGAAAGCCCTGTTTTTCAAAAAAATGTGATTAAAAATCCTCTCCTCAAATAGGTTGAGGATCAGGTCCGTATCATTGCATTGAAATTAACGGACAGGACGCCCCGGTCCCGTCCATACCGGTTGTCAGTATCCGGTTTGTGCAGCAATATTCCAGACAGAAACAGTATTCTGTCCGACTTTATCAACATAAAACATCATTGCCATGAGCTCATCAGACAAAAAAGCCATGATAGAAGCCATCAGGAAGCTGGTGGAGGAAAGCCAGGAAGCTTATCCCGGATCGGACGATGGAGGAAAGCCGATGCGGTCGGCAGTAATCATCGGCACCCTGGCTTCCAGGATACACAGGGTAATTGTAAGCCTTCCCTTCAAAATCCTGTTTTTCCTGACGCTTGCTTACCTGGCCATGCGCCTTGCAGGCATTACGCTTGAGATAATCCGGAACGGGGATTTAATTCTGAGAATAAGGTGAAACCCTGAGCTTTAAAATCTTCATACTATGAAAATAACATGTCTGAATGTAAAATACATAAGCGGTAAGCCGCATCAGTACTTCGAAGACTTTAAGGAGCCGATGCCTTCAACACGGGCCATTGCCTGGTGCATGGCACGGACGGAGGTTGCCAGGCTCTTTTCAAGGGACGACATGCACGAGTTCCTCTTCCGGCTTCCAATACTGTTCCATATCAGGGGCCTCGTAGAGGACTGGCTCATGGATGGTACCCTTTTCAATTACTGGTTCAGGGGAAGGGAGTACACCCTCACCATTGATGACCTGGCCATGCACTGCGGTCTCGAAGCCTACGATCATTACCTGGATGTCACTCCCCGGGACAGGTACATGAACAGGGTGAAGTGGTCAATGAACTTCCCGCTGATGGCAGGATATGCGGATGACTTTCCCCAACTGAGGATTGACGGTACCAGGCTGATTGTCGACCATCTGGTCTATGGACCCGAGCTGACTCTGGAACTGACCGGGAAGGCCGCTTTCTTTGCCGGCGACGTCATGAAATTCATGCCGCCGGGTTTGTTCCGCGATGCCGGCAGGACCCTTAGGAGGAAGAAGAAAGAGCTGGCAAGGCGCAGGGAAATGATAGATGCCCTCCATGACTTTGACCTTAGCAATATACCCGGGGAAATTTTAAGTGCCTGCATGGACAAGGTGTGGAAGGGTGGTGGTCCCCGGGAAAAAATCCTTGAGAACCCCGGCAAGGCCGACAGCATCGACAGGCAGCTCAGGCCGATGATTTTCCTGGCCTGGATGTGGGCCAGTCATTTCACCACCGATGAAGGCCGTCCCCGGGCCGGAAAAGAGGAATTCACCCGCGATTACCTCGACTATGAAACTGAGGACGGAGGATACAACCTTAAATTTAATATTGATATGCAGCAGATTGAAGAAATGGTTCCGCTGTTCAGGCCCTTGAAGGACCGGAAAAGCGATTCCGACCGTTTCATTATTGAAAAAATGCATGATTTACCTTGAACGATATACTGAAACCACTGATCCAAACGTTACAAAAAAACTGAGAGTCAATAATATGGATGAAAAAGAACTGAACAGGGAAAAAACCCTGAAAAACCCGAAAAAGGATCAGGAAAACGTGTCTGGTCCCATAACGAATGCTTACGTGGCAAGGATTCTGGGCATGCCCGAAAGTATGATCGAAGAACTGTTTGGCAAAGAAGCCGGGAACTCCGAAGACAGTATGACCGGCGAAAGTGAGGATGAAAATGGAGCTTATCATAAAGAGACAGATGAGCATGAGTAAACTTTCCCGGACTAAAAACATTAAATATCAATAAATTACCGATAACCAACAAAATATGGCAGAAGCGATAGATGTCCACAGGGTGTTTGCTGAGTATTTCAGGGGATGCGAAGGCCTTGCCTATGCTCTTTCATCAAAGCTGGCAGAAGGCAATATATGCATTGACATTGAAAACTACAAGGAAGATCTTCCGTATCTTCTTGAAAAGCAAAAAGCCAGGCCTGGCTATAAAGACGAATATACGATTTTCTGGCCGTCTGCAGAAGAGTTTGAAAAGCAGTGCAATCAGGGAAAATACGTTAGCCACTCCTCAGGGGAATTGAAGCCATTTATCATTCAGGGAAAGAAGGCATACCTCCACAGATACTACCAGTATGAAACTCAGATAATCGACAATATCAAAAGGCTCGGTAAGAATTTTCATATTATCACCGGCGGACCGGGCACCGGTAAAACATTCAGCATAGGCTCACGCCTGGTTGAGGAATTCACGAGAAATCCTGGCCTGAGAGTAGCTCTTGCAGCTCCTACAGGAAAGGCTTCCGCCAGAATGAATGAGGCATTGAAGGAATTTGCCGGAAAACAGGCAGATAAGATTGAAGAAGCTGTTAAGGCAAAAATCACAGACCTGAAGGCCCAGACAATACACAGACTTTTAGGTTTCAAAAAGGACAGTGTCTTCTTTAATTACGATGAAAAAAACAGGCTGCCTTTCGATATGCTTATCGTTGATGAATGTTCAATGGTTGACGGATCACTGATGGCAAAACTGCTGAATGCCGTTGATGGAAACACCAATCTGTGGCTCATCGGAGACAAGGACCAGCTGGCTTCAGTCGAAGCCGGATCGGTGTTTGGTGATCTGTGCCGTGCTGAAAAATCAGCTGTCCTTAATGGCAAGGTTGATACAAAGGTTAAAAACTGGCGGTTTGATCCCGATAAGGGAATAGGCAGGCTCAGCAGGGAAGTTATTGAAGGAAGATTCAGCGGTGCAGATTCATATTCAGGTGATGAAAAAGTCACGATAGTGATACTGGAATCGGATAATAAGAAGGAAAACCTTTTCAGGGAAAAAGTCCTGAAGTCAGAGTATTTCAGGCAATATGCGTCCCTCTATCAGGAATACATTTATAAAGAGTCAGTAAAGGAGGCCCTGGCAAGTCTTAACAAAGTCAGATTCCTCTGTGTAACAAGGGAAAATGACTATAGTGTGGCAGAAGTCAATAAAGCAGTTGAGAAATACCTCAGGTCGATAATCAGGGACAATGAAAGATTTAATCCAAGAGAAGGATTTTATCATAACCAGCCTGTAATCATCACTAAAAATGACTATAACCTGAGAGTCTTCAATGGAGATGTTGGCCTGATCAGAAAGGAAGGTGACACATTTCTTGCATGGTTTGAAACCACCGAAGGTGAAATAAGGAATATACCTGCAGGTTATCTGAATCATTATGATACTGTCTTTGCAATGACAGTCCACAAGAGCCAGGGATCGGAATTTGAAAATGTATTTGTGTTGCTGCCTGAAAAGCAGGGAGAAAAGCTGTTGACCAGGGAACTGCTCTATACCGGGATCACACGCGCAAAGGAAAAAGTAGTGGTAATGACGACCGGGGATTCCCTTCACAAATGCATTGAAATGACAGTGTCCCGTGCGTCCGGACTTGAACAACGCTTTCAGAACGAAAATTTGTAAAAAATGATATACAGTTCAAACCATCCTGAATACCTATGCCAGAAGTTGTGCGATAATATCGCCCAGACTGGAGAGGACATTTTCGACAGGGAAATAATCGTGACTCAAACGGCAGGAATGAGTGCCTGGCTTAAAACTGAAATCTCAAGAATAAACGGCGTTTTTGCGAATTTCAGTATAATGAACCAGGATTCTGTAATGAATGAAATACACCTGCTGTTGTTCGGGAAAAGACCGAAGAATAACAAAGATATTATCAGGCATAAGGTCTATAAATTACTGGATCATGAAAATTTTAAAGACGGTTTTCCTGATGTCGCACAATATTATAGAGACAGTGAAATCAGAAGAATACAACTTGCCGCCAGGATTGCCGATCTTTTCGATCAGTATCAGTTGTACCGTGCAGATATGATCAGACTCTGGTCAGATGATAAGCTGGCCGGTTTACCTGCTGAATCAGAAAGATGGCAGCAATGGCTTTGGAAGAATTTAAACATTGAATCAAGGGAAAAGAGCAGGGATTTACTGATTGAAAAAATGCAGGAAAACACTGATCTTGTAAAAAGCAGGTTTAAAAGGATCTCCTTGTTTGGAATCAGTATTTTCACAGGATTTCATCTCGAGTTCTTCAGGACACTATCTGAAATAACTCAGGTTGATTTTTATATCTGCCTTCCCACTGACAATATGAATTTTCAGAATGAACTGCTGCTGAGTTATGGTTCCAAAGCATCAGAGCTCATTAGTATGGTTGAAGAGAAACTGGGCAAATTTAAATTTCATGCGGTAAAGAATGTTGGTGAAACATCACTGATAAAGCTTCAGAACCAGATCCTGAATAATTCAAACAAGCTTGATTTTATTGACGACGGCTCGCTGCAGATTAATTCATGTTTTACACCGGCAAGGGAGGTTGAATGCCTGTATAACTATCTTCTTGATTTGTTTGATAAAGACAGATCATTAAATCCGGGTGACGTACTGGTAATGACGACCGATATTAACAAGTATTCCCCCTTTATTAAGGCTATATTCAAAAACCCTCCTGTAAAAATTCCATACTGGATTTCAGGCACTTCAAATAATAGTGAAGATACAATCGTGTCCGCCATTGAGAAGATTCTAAAGTTCAGCGAAAAAGATTTCACCTCCGAAAAGGTTATAAGCCTGCTCGAACAAAGGAGGATAAAGCAGAAGTTCAGGATAAGTGACTGTGACTACATCCGGTCTGTGGTGAGAAAAGCAAATATAAGATTCGGACGTGAAAACCGGGCAGAAGATGATTCCCGATATGTAAGCTGGAAATATGGATTGGAGAAAATAATCCTTGGTTATGCCATGCTTACTGATAATGAATTCCTTGCCGGTGAGGATTTGACTGTTTTCCCTTTCAGGGATGCAGAAGCTTCTCAAAGTCACGATCTTCTGCTACTAAAGGCTTTTGTTGAAACCCTGGAATCGTTAATTGACAGTGAGGAAATAATCCGGACGATGATAGAGTGGAAGGATTTTCTCTTCAACGAAGTGATTGAGAAAATGATTTACTATGATGATTTTTCAAAAACAGACAGGGAGGAGTTAGCTTCAATTTCCAGGGCTCTGTCTTATATCACTTCTCAGGATTTTGAAGAAAAAGTTCCTTTCCCGGTTTTCCTTGATGAATTAAATGCAAAACTGTTTACCGAAACAGGTGAGATCAATCTGAATACCGGAAACGTTACGGTGTCGGCTCCAGTCCCGGTTCGGGGAATTCCTTTTAAGGTGATATGTTTTCTGGGCTTGGATAATGATGCTTTCCCGCGCGAAGATTATTTCATGGGATTTGACCTTCTGGGGGTTGAATATCAGGAAGGTGACAGGAATAAGAAAGAGACTGACAAGTACCTCTTCCTCGATACGGTTTTATCTGCCCGGGAGAAACTTTATCTGAGCTTTATAGGACAAAATGTTAAGGATAATACTGAGATTCCTCCATCAATTGTTGTGGATACTCTGCTGGAATATGTCGGTTGTGGATCAATTCTGAGCCGGCATCCGCTGTATGGCTTCAGCTCGCAATACAACATGAATGCCGACGACAGACATTTCACCTTTCTCTATGGGGAAAAAACAACAGGATTTAATCCGAAAGAACCTGACCCGAAGGAATTTGATGAAATATCCGTGTATTCATTTGTAAAGTTCTTTGAGCATCCGCCAAAATGGTATTTCAATAATATACTTGGAATCTACCATGAAGAAGATGAACAAACACTTCCCGAAACTGAATTGTTCGGATTAGGTCATCTGGAGAAATGGCATATCAGGAACGATCTGATTCATGCAAAGGATGAAAACATTCAGTCATATATTGAAAAATCCATTAAAGAAGGTAATCTGCCCCTTAAAAATCTTGGAAGATTGGTCAGTGATGAAATTCTTGAGGACATCTCTGACATAAAGAGCATTTATCTCTCTCTTACAGAAAGCAAGGAAGAAAAACCTGTCTTGATTGATTTCAATATTGAAAATGTCAGGTTTACCGGCACTATTGAAGGAGTCTTCGGGGATATGTTTATTACCCTGGCCTTTTCAGATAGACCTGTTCATAAGGTAAGGGCATACCTGAGAACGCTTATGCTTTGCGCGCAGGGAGAAATCAGTTCTTCAAAAATCATTGAGAAAAAAGGAAAAGTCAAGGAAATGCCTGTTATGAAACCGGAAGAAAGCAAGACAGAGATTAAAAAACTTCTTTCCTATTTTATCAAGGGCACTCAGGCTCCATTGAAGTTTACTGTTGAGTCAACAAAACCTCCGTCAAAAAATGAAGGGATAAGCATTGAAAGCATACTCAAGTTAATTGAATCGAATGCTAAGGGTAACATATTCAACAAACCTCCAATTGAGCCGGATAAATACCTGTCTGCTCTTTTGGAGGAGGGATATTTCAAGAATTTTGATGAAAATGATTTTGAAGAGTTTAAAAACATTGCCTTGTTGTTAAGGCTTAATACCGATCAGAATGAAGGAACAGAAGATATTCGAGGTTGAAACCATCGGTCTGGAGGGCTCAAAGCTAATTGAAGCCAGCGCAGGTACAGGAAAGACATATTCAATTGCACTGCTGGTGCTTCGTCTTTTACTGAAAAAGGATATTCCTGTTGACAAAATATTGATGGTCACATTTACAAAATCCGCTGCAGCAGAGCTTGAATCACGTATCAGAAAGTTTGTCAGACAGGCTGAAAAATTTGTAAATGGCGGGGAAATAAAAGAGACTAAAATCAAAGAGGCAGTTGGAGAGCCTGATGAAGAAAAAAAGGCTCGTCTGAAAAAAGCGGTACAAAGTCTGGATAATCTTTCCGTGATGACAATTCACAGCTTCTGTCAAAAAACAATAAATGAATTCACCTTTGAGACAAATCAGTCATTCAACTTCGAAATCGTAAAGGATGATACTTTTCTTTTCGAGGAACTTGTCAATTCGTTCAGACGTGAAGTTGTTAACACAATTGAGGATTATGACTGGTTCAGGGAGATAAACGGATACCTGAAATTTGACAAAATGACTGAAATCCTCCGGAAATCTATCTCTGGCGGGAAATTTCTGGATATCGATATGGATTCGCAGTACGTCTTAAAGAATGAACTAAAAAGACTAACTAAGATCACGGAAAAATTAAAAAAGGAAGTCCTTAATAATTTCAATGCTGTCAGGAATACCAAAATAAGGAAGAATGCGAAACTCGCAACCCACAGGGAAAGTCCGGAGCAGTTTTTCCCGGTTTTTATTCAGGAATGCTGCCTGGCAAAAAAATACACTTCAGAATTCGCATTTTTATATGAGCCGGATGGAAGAGAACTCGGGGAAACTTACAGACAAGTCCGTGATGCTTTATACACAACATTCATCAATTCTGCAAATGAGACTATCAAGAAGATAAAGCAGGAGAAAGCGATTATATCCTATGATGATCAGATACGTACAATCTATGACGCTCTGGAGAATAAAGACTTCATAAGGAAACTGGCCAAAAAGTACTGTGCCGTCTTCATTGACGAGTTCCAGGATACAGACAAACACCAGTATGAGATATTCAAAAAAGTCTTTGCTGAAAATGCAGGCAAAGATGATGACAAACCTGTGATTTTCTATATCGGCGATCCCAAGCAATCGATATATGCATGGAGGGGTGCAGACCTTGACACCTATAAAAAAGCGAAGGAAGATGTCGGCGGATTTATTTTTACGATGGATAAGAACTTCCGGGCGACAAGCGACATGGTTGAAGCATTGAATAAACTTCTTGACCCATCAGATGATTTTAACATGTTTGAGGATGAAGAGATCCATTATATTGAAGTAAAATCAGGAGCAGGCGACCTCGGAACAATGACTGTCAATGGAGACAAGGTCAAGCCGGTTACCATCTGGAGATTTGACAGTAATAATGAAAAAATCAATCTCCGCATGGTGGCTGAAGAGGTATACAGGCTACTGAGCGAAGATGTGAAAATAAAAGGGGATAAGGTCAAACCCGGCGATATAGGCATACTGGTCAGGGAAAACAGGGAGGGGGACAGTATTAAGGCTGAATTGAATAAATTCAACATCCCGGCTGTCAGAAGGGATGATGCATTGGTTTTGAAGTCGAAAGAGTCCACCATGGTAAGAAACCTTATCGTGGCGGTGTTGTCTCCGACCAGGGGTGATATATGCCGTGTTCTTAATTCATCATATGCCGGATTTGACTCCTTAAGCCTGAAGACTCTTGATGATGAAAAGCATATTGAGGTTTTTATGGAACTAAGGAAGACATTGAATGAAGATGGAATTTACAACATGATTGCCTCATTCCTCGATTTCTATGACGTGAGGTCAAGGTGCATGAAAGATGTGGGTGGACAGAGGGTGATGACAAATATAATTCAGGTGTCTGAACTGCTTCATGCCGCAGAAAAAAAATACAAGTATTCACCATCTGAACTGCTGGTCTGGCTGGACCGAAACAGGGAGAACAGTGACGATGATTTTGAACAGCGGATTGAAAGTGATGAGAATGCTGTTCAGATCTCCACAATCCATAAGGCAAAGGGGCTGGAATATAAGATCGTTTTTGCTCCTTGTCTGTCAATGATCCCTAAAAGAAACTTTTTATCCAGGGGACAACTCAATGAATTTAAGAAGAATGGTGAATACTTGTTTACTTTGAATCTGCCTGATATCGGAGAAGCGGACAGGAAGCTCTTTGACCTGCAAAAAGAGCAGGAGAACAGAAGGCTGGTTTATGTCGCACTTACCCGGGCTGTTTATAAATGTTACATTTCTCTGATTCCACGTGCTGATAAAGATGGTCCCATTATTTCGTCCCTTTCAGCCATACTTGACAGGTATAACGGACAATCTGATCTCATTGAGATAAAAGACCTTTCAGAAAATAACACAGGTACAATTGAGGGGGAATACAAACAAGAAGGAGACATGAATGTGTTCTGGTCAAAGCCTGTTCCTGATAAACTAATTGTCAAAAAAACTTTCGGCATTCACAGCTACAGTGCGCTCAGCAAGGCCCACTATACAGCACCTTTCGAAAAGACTGAACTTGGACCGACGGATAATTATGACCAGTTCATTTTCCAGGACCTGGGCCGCGGTGCGAATGTAGGCACAGCTTTACATGCAATATTTGAGTATCTAGATTTTAATAACCCCAATAGCTGGGACCAGACCCTTCACGATGCAGCGGTGTATTGGTCTAACCTGATAAGTGAGGAAAAACTGCCCTTATTCAAAATGTTGCTCGAACATGTCATGAACGCAAAAATCTCACTGAATGATTCGGAATTTAAGCTTGGAGATATAAGCAAAGACGATAAGCTGCCTGAAATGGAATTTTATTTTTCTGTTGACAGAGTAAACAAGACAATAATAAATGAATTGCTGAGTGAAGATACAAAGCTTGGTGGCGAGATAGATAATGAAGGACTCATGACTGGTTTCATTGATCTGGTTTTCAAGCATAACGGCAAGTACTACATTCTCGACTGGAAATCGAACCACCTGGGGAACAGCGTTGACAATTACGACATGGCCGGCATGGAGACGGCAATGACAGGCAGTAATTATCATCTCCAATACAAGATATATACAGTTGCCCTTATACGATGGCTGAAAAGCAGGATCTCTGACTTTGATTATGAGAAGCACTTTGGAGGGATTATTTATGTATTTCTCCGCGGCGTACGGAAGGGTAGTGATACCGGAATTTATACTTCATTACCTGATAAGAACGAAATAGATGATCTTGATAAAGCCTTCAGAGGGGAACTACAGGAAGCGGACTAAACAGCAACAATTAGAACTAAACCCGGAATAATCAATAATTTTCAAGATATGAAACGTGAAAAAGTAAAATCCTCCAACATCGCTTCAGCAGGTTATGATGCAGGAAAGAAGCACCTGGATATTGAATTTGTAAAGGGTGGCCTTTACAGGTATTTTGATGTGCCGGAAGACAAATTCAGAAACATGATGAAAGCCGAATCTGCCGGGAAGTTCTTTGCCGCTGAGATAAAGAACGTTTACAGCTCCGAAAAGATAAATACGCTCGATTATGTCATTGACAGCCTTAGCGACGATCAGAAGAAGAAAATGATTGAACATTTCAATTCGGTTTATAAATGCAGTGTACTGTCTGACCACGAATACAGGATTGTTTATCTGGCATGGCTCTGGTCCAACGGTTTCGTCTACAAAGATGAGAACGGGTTGAGCATGATCGATGAGAAAAATTCCGACCTGCCTCTTAATGCTTTTGAAATTACCATTGAAGATGAGAACAAGGGAGGGGTAAATCTTGATTTGATGCATACGTTCTACAGCATTGAGAAAATAGCCCGGCTTACCAATTGGAATGATAAATAAATGTAATACAATACACTTCTTCTCAGCAATTGGATCAGAACCAGTACGAACCATAAACTGGCTGAGTTTCTGTTTTAAGTTGATGAGTATAGTTGAGGGAGTTTTGTTCCGTCTTCCGATCGCGTTGAATTCAATGGGGCTGGTGGAAACCCGGATTATCTGGTGCCGTTGCTGAAGGGAATCCAGATGAAAAGTAGCAGGCGGAAGGTCGCCAGAAAATGCGTAGTGGGAAATACGGGGAAGACGGAACAGAAAAATGAGAAGAAATGAACAATGCTAAAGATTTTATAAAATAGCCGGAAGTGAGACAAGCAACTGACAATGCCCACAGCATAGGATTTTTAATGCTGGTAAAAAAGCCGGAACTTTATAACAGGGCGCTGAAATATATCTATCCGAATGTAACCGATACACCGGGGAATGAAGCTATGGAAAGGCTGAAAGAGTTCCTGAATGATAACTTAGATGATTCGATAAAATCAGAACTGTTAATATACAACGATAAAATCCCCTATGACAATATATTTCAGTCTCTTTTCCTCTAGTCTGAATTCAAAAAACAGGGGAATAATGTGATAGTGTATGTCTCTGACAGGCTAGTCATTCATGATGAAGCAAAAAAAGACATTAAACAATTGAAATAACAGATCCTTTTTCTGATCAAGTACTTGAAAATGTAACGTTATCTTCAACAATGTTTGTAAATTAAGATGGTCTGTTTATTAAGTCAGGAGCAGTTTGTAATTAAGAATCAAAATTCATTATGGCAAACGTATGTAGTCAAACCATTGAACTTTATGGCCCGGCCGATAAGATATTGGAGGTAAAAGAGTTCATAAAAAGTTTCAAGAAAAAAGACTATGATAATGAGTCTTTTTGGACTGATGTATTTCCGATTTCAAGGTGTTCTATGGATGGGAATAATATATTTCTTGAAACTAAATGGGCTCCGGCAAGCATTACTGACATTTCAAAGGAGTTTCCTGATGTTGGTTTTTGTTCGATATCTTTCACGGATGGAGATGGGACAGAAGAAGTATTATATATGATTGAAGGACACGTTCTTTGTTCAGTATATTTTAAAGTACAGTCCCCCGAATATTGGGAAAGTATAACAGGAACCAAGATGAAGAATCGGAAATTATTGAAATGTAATAGTTAGTACCTGATCTGACAGTTGGGATATTTCAACTTAACCTTTAATGATCTGCTCGACAGGCAGATCAGTATCGTTGGTAATGATAATGGTGGGTTCGATTTTCCCGTTACCGGTAATAGTGATTTGCCGGATCTCCATCAATGTAATACATCCGGAGTGCTTAGAACTGTTTGTGAGCCACCGAAGTGGCAATTCGAAGAACAATTTGATATCCATGAATTTAATATCCCGTATTACTAAAAAAGGATGTAGGAATCACTCCTATTGTTTATGTTAGACATTACCAGCCGTATCTTGACTGATATAAAAAAGACCAATACGGTAAATTACTAACGTGAAAAATCTGTGATGACATCTGCATTTTGCATTATTACAGTGTATTTGAGAAATATATAGTATGTGTCAACCGTTTATTTAAAAAGAACCATCA
>JAAYQC010000005.1 GCA_012519515.1 Bacteroidales bacterium
AACACCATAATCCGAATTCAGGCTGAAAGATATTTAAAAAAACAGTACTAAATAAATCAATAAATCCTTTTTTGACTAACAGCCTGTTACAACATATTAACAATTTCCTTGCCGAAGGTTTAGATCTCAGGTGACTTTGTGCAATTCTCCTGTGGCAGAACTTGTAAATTATTTGTATATTGGTATTGCAAAAATAATCTATGTTCAAACTTATAGTAATATGAAACCCATAAAACTATTTTCAACACTAATACTTATATTCATGACTGTTCCTGTATTTTCCCAGAATCAGACCGAAGTTGACAGGATAAACACTTCGGCAGGTGATGTAGAAATTTTCTTTATTGGACATGGATCCCTGATGTTCAGGACAGGCGAAAATGTCATCCATATTGATCCGGTGAGCAGTTCGGGCAATTACGACAATCTTCCGAAAGCTGACCTGATACTTGTAAGCCACGAGCATTATGATCATCTCGACACGGAGCTGATAAAACAACTGAAGAAGCCGTCCACCCTGATGTTCAGCAATGCAGCCTCGGCAGAACAGGTAACCTGGGCTCAGGTCATGAAGCCCGGTGATGTAAAGACAGCCGGAGGTATAAAGATAGAAGCAGTTCATGCCTACAACATACTGCATGAACGATCAAAAGGCTCTCCTTTTCATCCAAGGGGAAATGGGATCGGATTTGTTCTGACTATAGGCGACAAGCGATTCTATGTTGTCGGCGACACTGAGAATACTCCTGAAATGAAAGCGCTCAGGGATATTGATGTGGCCTTCCTTCCAATGAACCTTCCTTACACGATGACTCCTGAAATGGTAGCTGATGCGGCCCTGGCGTTCAGGCCTGCAATACTTTATCCCTATCACTACGGAGATACCGACACGCAGAAACTGATTGATCTCCTGAAAGGAAGCGGTATTGATGTAAGGATCAGAAACATGAAATAAGCAGTGATCAAAGCAAGCTTCAATTTACAAGTCCATGGAAGTTTGTGGCATTGTTCCCGGTGCAGAAGGTTTAATGATAAGTGATTGTTTCAGATGTGTCGAGTATTTCTGAGATTGCATTCCTGAGCTGGGAATAGGAATTGACCACCCTGATGTCCTTATTATCGTCAATGACATTCCGCGGAGGCTGGAAAAGAATTCCGTGTTCTGCTTTACGCAGCATTGATATATCATTGTATGAATCACCTACGGCAATAACTTTGAAGTTGAGATTCTGAAGAGCCCCCGTCACTTTTCTTTTTGCATCGCTCTGACGCAGGTTGAAGCCGGTGATGTTGCCCTCCCTGTCGATGCTGAGATTATGGCAGAAAAGAACAGGCCATCCCATCTTTTCAAGCAGCGGATCGGCAAATTCCCTGAAAGTATCGGAGACAATGATCAGCTGAACTCTTCCGTGAAGCCAGTTTAAAAAATCAAGCGCACCCGGCAGGGGTTCGAGAAGGGAGATGACTTTCCGGATATCATTTATCGTTATGCCATGTTGTTTCAGTATCTCAAGCCGTCTGTTCATCAGGACATTGTAATCGCTGATATCGCGCGTGGTAAGCCTGAGTTCATCTATTCCCGTTTGTTTTGCAACATTTATCCAGATTTCGGGAACAAGAACCCCTTCAAGATCACTGCAAAGTATGTACATCTCCTGCAATATTTTGTTTAGTATTTCTGTATTATGAACCTGCGCAGCGCATCATAATCATTATCCAATGATAAAAATTCTTCTCTTTCTGATTCCGCCTTCCTGAGTGCTTCGGGAAGTTCCGGTTCGATATTCAATATGGATTTTATTTCGTCGCGGAATTTTGCCGGGTGAGCAGTCTCAACAGCAATGCAAAGCTTCTCCTGATAGGCGGGGTTGTTTGCAATGGCTTCCTGAAGTCCCGCCCATGCCACTGCGCCGTGAGGTTCCAGAACCATGCCGTATTTTGAGTAAAAATCCCTTATCGTTTTCCTTGTCTCGTTATCTGAAAAGAAAGTGGCATAGAAGTCGCGTCTCATGGCATTCATATCCGGCATCGTATGGATGATTCCCTTTTCATCCATTCTTCCCCCGTACATTGCAATTATTCTTGCCAGGTTGCTGGGATGCCCGACGTTCATCGCGCTGGATATGCAGTTGATTGAGGGTGTGATCGGGTGATATTCCTCACTTTGCATGAACAGCGGGACTTCATTGTTTTCGTTTGTGGCGATGACAAACCTTTCCACGGGAAGTCCCATTCTGGCTGCCAGTATTCCTCCGGCAAGATTCCCGAAGTTTCCTGAAGGTACGCTGAAGATGCAGGTGTTTTCCGTATTTTCGGCAAGCCGCGACCAGGCATAGAAATAGTATACTGACTGGGGAAGTAGCCTTCCTATGTTAATTGAGTTTGCAGATGAAAGATTGAATTTTGTCAGTGAAGGATCCATGAAAGCAGTTTTGACCAATCTCTGACAATCATCGAATTTGCCGTCAATCTCAATAACACTGACGTTTCCGCCCAGAGTTGTCATCTGTTTCCTCTGCAATTCACTTACTTCATTGGCCGGGTATAGTATTATAACATTTATGCTATCAAGTCCGTGAAATGCATTTGCAACAGCGCTGCCCGTATCTCCCGATGTTGCCGTGAGTATCGTGATATTCCTGTTTTCTTTTTTCAGGAAGAACTGCATCAGGCGGCCCATCAGCAGGGCGGCAAAATCTTTGAACGATGCCGTGGGACCCTGGTCCAGTCTCATGATATAGTGTTTGTCCTGCACATGCTCGAGGGGTATGCCGAATGTGTAAATGGAACTGCAGATTTTCCTGAGCTCATCCGTGCCGGTCTCATCACCGGTAATGGCCGATATGATTTCCGCGGCCATTTCAGGGTAGGAGAGGGATGAAAACTCAGACAACTTTCTCCGGCTGAAGACTGGGAGCCTGTCCGGCATATACAGGCCTCCGTCGGGAGCAAGCCCTTTGAGAAGCGCATCCCTGAATGAAGCCGGCGGAGCTTTCAGGTTGGTTGAATTATATAATGTTGCTGTTTTCAAATTTCCGGACTAAACGTTTACAACCCTCATAATATCGGCAAAGACTCCGGCAGCTGTTACATCGGCTCCCGCGCCGTATCCCTTGATGACCATTGGAAGCTCGCGGTATCGCTCAGTGGTGAGAAGAACAATATTGTTGCTTCCTTCAAGATCGAAGGTGGGGTGGGACGAGTCGACTGAAATCAGTCCCACTTCAGCTCTCCCGTTTTCCATGGATGCAAAGAACCTCCATTTTTTGTTCTGTCTTACCAGTTCAAGTCTTTGTTTTTCAAACTCATCGTCATATTGAGTTACTTTTTCGTAGAATTCGCTCAGATCGCCCTCAAAGCAATCGTCGGGTATGAAATTCTTAACTTTAACATCTTTCATCTCAAGGGTATATCCGGCCTCACGGGAAAGGATAAGAATTTTACGGACTACGTCGGTCCCGCTGAGGTCTATTCTTGGATCCGGTTCTGAAATACCCCTTTCCTTTGCCAACCTGATGGTTTTGCTGAGAGGCATGTCAGGGCCCACGGTATTGAATATAAAGTTAAGTGTTCCGGAAAGGACAGCTTCTATCCTGAGTATTTTGTCGCCGCTGACAACAAGGTCGTTAATGGTTTTAATAATGGGCAGTCCTGCACCCACGGTGGTTTCATACATGAACCTGAGGCCTCGTTCGGCAGCCATTGTTTTGAGCATGTGATAATAGGAGTAGTCGGATGAACATGCGATCTTGCTGGCTGTGACCACCGAGACATATTTTTCAAGGGCGCTGCCATAGGTCTGCGCCACAACCGGACTGGCCGTGCAGTCGACAAATACAGAATTTCTCAGGTTAAGTTTTGTCATCTGTGAAATAAAGGTATGGATATTGCTTTGTTCTCCATCCGAATCGAGCGCCTCCCTGCATTTCTCAAGAGGAATTGACTTCCCTGTCAGCAGCATTTTTCTTGAATTAACCAGACCCAGGAGATTTACTTTCAGATTATGCTCCTTCAAAAGAGTTTGCTGCTGTTTGCAGAGCTGCTTCACAAGACTTGATCCCACGAATCCCGTACCTGCAATGAAAAGGTGCAGTTCCTTGTATTTCGACAGGAAAAAACCGTCATGAATTACGTTCAGGGCTCTTCTGAGACTGTCATTTCTGATTACCACTGAGATATTAAGTTCGGATGAGCCCTGCGCGGTGGCAATAACGTTTATCCCGTTCCTTCCAAGCGCCCTGAACAGTATGGCAGAGATCCCGGGCGTATTTTTCATTTTCTCTCCCACGATGGCAATGATTGACAGGTCTTTCTCCAGAACAATCTTAAGTTCCTTTCTGGAAGTAATCTCCCGCTCAAATTCCTGGTTGATGGCTTCAACGGCCTTTTTTGAATCGGGGGGATTGACAGCAAAGCTTATTGAATACTCCGACGAAGCCTGGGTGATCAGGATGATGTTCACATTCTTTTTTGCCAGTGATCCGAAAAGCCTCATCGACGTCCCTGATACGCCAACCATGGATGGTCCCTGGAGAGTGATCAGGTCGATAGAGTCGATAGAAGAGATTCCTTTGATCGGGCTTTTGCTGCCGTTTGATGGCTTGTTGCTGATCAGGGTTCCCTTTGCTCCCGGGTTGTATGAGTTTCTGATCAGTACCGGGATCATCTTTTTGTAGACAGGCCGGAGGGTGGGAGTGTAGATTACTTTGGCGCCGAAATGCGACAATTCCATTGCCTCGGAGTATGACAGCGATTCGATTGCATAGGCTTTTTCGACTTTTCTTGGATCGGCACTCATGAATCCGTCGGTGTCGGTCCATATCTCAAGTATATCAGCGTTGATGGCTGCAGCAATTATTGCCGCCGTATAATCCGATCCTCCCCGCCCGAGGGTTGTCGTTTCGCCGGCTTCGGTCGCTGCAATAAATCCGGGTACGATTATCAGCTTGTTTCTTCTCAGAATCTTTTTCCTGATACGGGGATTTGTAATTGCGAAATCGACGTTGGCATTGCCGAATTCGTTATCAGTGCATATTATCTCCCTCGAGTCGATCAGAATTGAATGTTCAAGAAAAGCCGATAATATAATCGAAGAAACCCTTTCCCCGGTGCTCAGTGCTTTGTCGAGTGATGATTTGCTGAGCTCCCTCAGAAGAAACAGTCCGTTCAGCGTTTCAGTTAATTCAGTGAATATTTCGTTTATGCTTACAAGAGTTGCTTCAAGTGTTTCTCCCGACAACAATTCGGAGCACACCCTTCTGTGCATGTTTATAAGTTCTTCAAGACGGGTCTGATAACCCGGATCATGACCGGCTGCCGACTCACTCAGAGCCTTAAGGGTATCGGTGACGCCCTGAAAGGCTGAAACAATAACTATTACCGGAAGTGATTCCGAATCAATAAGTTTCTTTACTTCCCTGATCCTTTCAGAATTAGCTACTGAGGATCCTCCGAATTTCAGGACCTTCATACGAAAGATATTAAAACCGAGATGGCCGGCATGATTAATTCAAAACAAGCTGCAAAAATAACAAAAAATCAGCATCATCGCCTGATTTTACAATATTATAAGCATGCCGGCTTTTTTAT
>JAAYQC010000218.1 GCA_012519515.1 Bacteroidales bacterium
ATCAGCTTGCATTGCAGCAATAACGTCTTCAACATTGTAAAACTTTCCATCTACTTCTATTATGTAGTTTCCACTGTTGTCTGCTACATCTAATAATACCCCTGCATCTTCTGACCAAGTCAACAAATCATATTCTTCGTTTGTAACAATATTTTTAATGTCAAATTGACCTGCAAAAGCGGCAGTGAATGATGAAAGTACTAATGCTAAGACAATCAGCAAGGATGCTATTCTCTTATTCTTCATAATTCATTGTCCTCCTTTTTTTATAGTATCAAGCCTAACCTTATAGTTAGGCTTGATACCATCTTGCTAACTATTTTACAACAAAGTAATTATTTACTACTTAACTGCTGTTATTTCTACTCCATCTACTACTACTATTACTTCATTTGGCTCTGCACTTAAAATTGCATCAGCCAGCACACGACCATCTGCTCTTATTTCTTTTACTAGATAATCAGTTCCATCTATTATGAAACCTGTTACCTTATCATTTAAAGTTTCGTCACTTAATCTTATAGTAACTAAAAACTTTTTGATAAGAACATTTTCTGTTATAATTAATTTTGCTGTTATTTCTTCCGGCTCTTCGCCTTCCAAATCAGCAATCTTAGCTTCTGCCGCTTCTAACGCTGCCAAGTTCGGCACCAACGCTTTTTGTGCAGCTGTCAATGCATTATAAGCCGCTCTTGCTGCTTCTACTGCTGCTTTGTCTTCTAATTTTAGGTTTGCAACTGCCGGCAGTGCACTAATTTTGTCTTTAACCGCATCTGCTTTTGCTTGGTCTTCCGTATCTCCGCCCGGCTCATCATCAACAATTTTAATGCTAGTGATAACTTTGTCTCCGTCTATTTCTCTGAATCTAAATTCAACTCTTTTTCCTTCATATACTTTGGCCTCTTCGTATGAACCAGAGAATAGATAATCTACGTTTCCAATTGTTATCCAAACATTGTCTCTAACCTTAGTTACCGCTTCTACTTTTTCGCCCTTGACGGGTTCAACAACGTCTTCTCCCTTATAAGCAGTTACAACAACTACAACTTGTAATTCGTCTTTGTCATTTGCTAATATTACAACCCTATCTCCCTTGCCAATCTTAGATAATCTGGTTGTACCGTCCAGTTTACCTTTTTTGTCAGTTTCATAATATACGGTATCATCGGTTGCTCTATACTTTGTTCCACCGATAGTTAAATAGTTCCCTGCTTTCTCACTAATCGTTGAACCTGTTTTCTCTACTGAATAAACTATTTTCTCTATCGACACTTCATCCTTGTGGTTAAATGCAAATTTAATAAGCGCGCCTTTTTTAACGTCTTCAACATTAACATCTTCAAGTACATAATCGCCCTTGCCTTCTCCTGCTATATCAATTTCAACTTTATAGTCTTTACCAACTTTTGCCGGTGAAGCCAGAACTAGGCCATATTCATCTGTATCAACAGCATCGAATTCTTTGTCAATAAACACTACTACTGCCAGGTCATTTCCTTTATCTTTAACTGTTTTAATTATGGCACTATTATTTGCATCAATTTTTTTCTTGATTATGTCGTCATATTTAATTACTGATGGTTTTACTTTACCCTTAGAATTTAATGCTTTTAGTATAACCGTATCTTTAGTTAGGTAGTATTTGTTTCCACTACCATCTGTTGCAAACTTGTCTTTGTCATTTTTACTAAATGTAATTTCCTCATCAATATAGCTAAATTCACCTTTCGCTATATCGCCATCTTTGTTAAGTTTAAATCCAACTACTCTGTAGCCTTCTCCGGATTGAGGTTTTGCACCTGGAACATCTCCCGTATCTGCAAATTTGTAATCAATTTCTTTGCCTTCTACAGTATATACAGTTAGTACAGGTTTTCTAGCATCTGTCATCCAAGTAGCTACGCCATATATTGTCGAGCTCTTAGCTTTAGCATCCGTAACAAGTGCTATGGCTTCATCCGCTAAGTTTTTGTATACAATTACATCCTCATCTACACACTCTTTGACTTCGCTATAATCTTCCCATACCTTGAAATCTTTCATTCCATCGTCCGAGAATATTGCATCGTCGGCCTTAGAGACATTTATTCCATCTACTGTTACCCTGCTGTCGGAAACTCTTACTGCATCAAGATTTCCTTCTACTATTTCATCATTGATTACTATATAGTAATCATCTTTACTCTTATCTTTGTCTACCCAATAGAATATTGCTGTTTCTTCTTCAATGTCGTCTAATTCTGCTCTTGATAAATCATTGTTAAATACATAAACATTTTTAGCCTTATCAAGTGCTAATACATCTTCTGTAGCTCCTAAGTTTACATATTCAATATCGTCTTTATCGATTCCAGTAACAATACCGGAGTTCCCTGCATCAAACTTAAACAGATATGCGAAATCTATATCGTCATCTTCATCTAATATTACACGACCCCATGCACCTTCAACTGCACCGGCTCCTGCCGCAACTTTTACATTGTTAACATAGACTACCGCACCTCTTGCAAAGTCATAGTCATCGTCTAATACTACTAGGGACACATCTTTTTTGCTTGATTTTGAAAACTCATCATATTTAACCTGTTCCTCCGAGAAACTATAAACAACTTTGCCTATTTTTTCCCTGTATCCTATTTTTGTAGCAAATATAACGTCATCTTTTGCCCAGGCTGTTATACCTATTCCTAGTAATGCATCTACATCTACATCATCTGTGACCTTATATTTTACATATTTGTTTGCGCTATCTGGCAAGCCAGCAATCTTGACTTCATTTTTCTTTAAAGTGCTTTTTTCAAGTCTAAATGTTTCATACAGGTCTCCAATAACTTCGTCAACACCCAAATCATTTAATAGATATTGAGGTTTAGCTTCATCACCATGTTCTTTAGAACCTGATACAACATATTTTGCATCCGTACCAAATCCAACTTGGATCATTTTTGCAATTTCCAGTGCGTTATCGGTAATTTGTGCTACGATTCCCCTTGAAGCAGGTGCCCCTTGAACGCCTGTAACGCCATCAAGAAGTTCTATTTCATTTGCTACAATCAAATAACCGTATGGATAACCACCCTTAGTTTGAGCTGACGGCTCATAACCAAGCGTCCTCACAATTAAGGTAACAGCCTGCTCATAGGTAATAGGAGCTTCAGGAGCATATGTTCCGTCACCCATACCGTTAACAAGACCCAATTTTGTGGCTATGTTAATGTATCCTGATGCCCAATGACCTGCCGGAACATCCGTAAATCCTGTCATTAATCCTTCCGAAGCATCGGCAGCATCTTTTAGGCCCTTTGCCCTAACTGCTACAGCTGCAAATTCTGCCCTTGTTATTGTGTTTTCCGGTTTAAATGTTCCATCCGGATAGCCTTCCAATATACCTAGTAAGGATAGTCTATCTACTGCCTGTGCTACGTCTTTGTCAGTAATATCTTCAAAACTACCGGCAAAAACCATGCCTACACTTCCAAGTACCATTGAAAGCACGAGTATAAATGCTAATACTCTCTTCATTATGTATTCCCCCTTTATTAATTTTCTTTTTCGAAGTGGGTTGCATGTTCAGGCTCAGTCGTATATTAAAACCCACTTCTTATTGGAAACGACCAGCCTTAAATTTATATAGATGCGAAGATTACTGCTATATACGATAACCTCGCATACTATACCAAGAATTATACCATTGACCTATATTTTGGTCAATGTGGAAAAGAAGATTGTAATGTAATTGTAATATAGAATAATCGTTAAACGATTGTTGTTTAAAACCTTTGTAAACTAAACTTGTTTTGCCCGTTTTTAGGATGACATTCTATCTTTATCGTTTTAAACAAAGTGAAAACCCTCTTCTTTAGATCCTTCGTGTGCCAAGCCTATTCTGTCCGTCTCAGGATGACATTTTAGAAGATATAAATATTGTGTCCAACAATCTTCCTATTCCATTATACCCACAAATTTGTATAATTACCATTACATTATTATTACAAATATATATTCTACATTTTCAGATAATTTCCTTCTTTTTTGCAGGTTTTTCCTCTATTCTATTTTTCCTACATTAATATATATAATAAATATATGCTGTTAACATCATGTCTCACAATATTTTTTATATATTCCCCTGTTTAATTGTAATATAACCTTAATATAGTATGTACTTATTTTTGATATAATTTGGATATGCAGGCGAAAAACAGGCAGGCAGACCTGCCCATATTTTTAAATATATTAGATAAGAGGTGAGACTATGAATATAAAAAGAATTTTAC
>JAAYQC010000037.1 GCA_012519515.1 Bacteroidales bacterium
CTGTATCATCCTCTCGTCATAAAACTCCCTGGATCTGACATGCTCCGGAGGAGCATCCATCAACCGGCATCTTCTCTGAAAGAGAAGGATTTTAATAACCTCCGGTGAAACCGGAGGTACGGCACCCCCACGGATGTTAAGCTCCGAAGGAGCGTAACTGCATTGCAGTTGTTCGTGGTTGAAACTTTAAGTTCCCTCGGCAAATCCATCTTTTGCACAATTATTTTACGGGGTTGATAAACGTAAAATTGGAAAAGATCACCCATCACATAACTCCCAGGCACTGACATACTGAAACATGACCAAAAGAATAGAACTTAAGCAATCCTGGAGGGTTGAATATCCAAACTGGAATTTTAGTTTTGCCAATGCTCATGGTGGACAGAATTTTATTGACAAGGACGATTATGGAAAAATCATTACACTTTCTGTTTCGTCATTAATCCGGTTTTTTCTTTTTGACGTAAATATTGGTCAAAACCCGGAAATACTTTTTACTTTGTATATAATTTACGGACTAATTCAATGTAAGGATATCTATGTTTC
Source organism: Bacteroidales bacterium (assembly GCA_012519515.1). Classification (GTDB taxonomy): domain Bacteria; phylum Bacteroidota; class Bacteroidia; order Bacteroidales; family VadinHA17; genus LD21. The sequence continues at coordinate 547 of JAAYQC010000037.1, forward strand.
CATTTCAGGATAAAGGTTAGCAAAAGAATAAATCAGATCATATAATGAATTATTGTAACGAAGTACCACTAAAAATAAACCTATGAACAAACTTAACGAAATTCATGAACTTCTTAAAGATGTGGAATCCGGAAGATTAATTACACGGAAAGAATCAGTTGAGTTGCTTAAACTGCCTGAAAACTCCATTGAAGCTGCACATCTGTGCTCTGTGGCCAACATCGTCACACGAAAGAGGTTTAATAATAAAGCTCTTATGCTTGGACAGATTGGAATCGACATGGAACCTTGTGACGGGGATTGTGCATTCTGTTTTTTTGCTAAATCTTTTACAAAGATCAAACCCTCAATGCTTGAATTTGATGAGATCAAATCACGATGCGATGGCTTTATAGCAGGTGGAGCTGCAGGAGTATTCCTGATGACTATGCACAGATTCGGATTTGACTGGTTCAGGGATATGTGTCATTCATTAAAACAGTCACTGCCAAAGGATTTTATGATACTGGCAAATGTCGGAGACATTTCAATTGAACAGATAAAAGAACTGAAGGAAGCCGGAGTTTCGGGAGCTTACCATGTATGCAGGCTAAAAGAAGGCATTGATTCATGTATGAAGCCTTCCGGACGTATTAAAACCATAGAGAAAATAATTGAAGCAGGCATGGATTGGTATACCCAATGTGAACCTATCGGTCCTGAACACACACCCGAAGAATTAGCTGATCAGATATGGCTGGGTGTCGATATGCCCTGTGTTCAGCATGGAGCTCAGCAGAGATTTCCGGTACCGGGTTCGCCTTTGTATTCAAAGGGTATTATTTCTTTGGCCCGACTATCACAGATCGTAGCAGTAATAGCACTTGCCACTCAAAACAATAAAAACCAGAAAAGCGTCTCCGTGAACGTTTCCAACGTTGTAGCCCTGTTATCAGGAGCCAATGCATTTTTCCCGGAAGCCGGAGAGCCGTTAAAAGAGGAATATCAGGAAAACTCACATGAGGCTGCGGACGGATTTACCACAGCATTATGGAGACAAAGCAATGAAATTACTACTGCAGATTGCCGGTATATGATCGAGTCAGCCGGGTTTTCAGGCTATGTAAAATACTAAACTTATGTTTATACTTGCTTATGTTTTATTTTCTGCCAGATGAGTCTTATAAAAATCTTTTGGGAATCAAAGGGAGAATTTAAAACAAACATCAGATCTTTAAAACAAATTTTCCGCGGATGAAAGTATTACTCACATTGATTCTTAGTCTTGCCTTTCTGCAAAGCAACGGGCAGCAATTCTCTAAGAACTGGAAGGATCTAAACTATGCCGGAGACACAACAGTGAGCCACAGGCTCGATATTTATCTTCCTCTTTCTGAACAGAGTTCTTACCCAGTTGTTATGGCTATTTGCGGAAGCGCCTGGTTTGGAAATAATACCAAGGATGAAGCTTTCAGGATTATGGCTAAACCATTGCTCGATGCAGGTTTCGCGGTGGTTACGGTAAATCACCGGTCAAGCAGGCAAGCCATTTTCCCGGCGCAAATAAATGATATTAAGGCAGCTGTTCGCTTTGTAAGGGCGAATGCTGAAAAATATCAGTTAAATCCTTCATTTATTGGAATAACCGGTTTTTCATCGGGAGGTCATCTTTCAGCATTGGCAGGAACTTCAGGAGCTGTCGGAAAGCACACTGTAAAAACAGCGGAAGCTGACCTTGAAGGTAATATAGGAAGTTATACAAAGTACAGCAGCAGTGTAGATGCAGTTGTCGATTTCTTTGGACCTACAAATTTCCTGCTAATGGATTCCTGTGCCGGAGGAAGCTCGTCGCACAATGCGGCTGATTCACCTGAATCGACCCTTATAGGAGGACCTATACAGAATCACCCTGACAAATGTGCATTAGCTGATCCCATTACCTATGTCGATGCCGGTGATCCTCATTTCCTGATCATCCATGGGGATAATGATCCCCTTGTCCCGCATTGTCAAAGTGAAGTTCTTTTCATAGCTTTACAAAAGGCAGGTGTCGGAAGCCGGTTTGTAACGGTTCCGGGAGGGGGCCATGGACCCGGAGTTTTTGAAGAAAAATATTTTAAAATGATGACAGACTTTTTCCTGAAGGAATCAGCTGATAAAATAGCTCATTAATAAAAAACCTGAAGGAATAAAAGAATGTATATGAACAGGAAAGGATTCCGGGCTGAATAATCTTGAAATCATCCGGTGTTTTTTACCGGGAATGAGGAACTACTTCCCCTTCATCCCGGCATTATTTCAAATGCCAACAGTGATTTTTCCAAAGCAATTAAGTATATTGTTCGTTGTTATAAAATGAGGTTATGAAACCATGGGAACGGGACGCGGGAAGAACGGGACTCGGTACGCGGCATGCACTTTGAATTGCCCTGTGCCCCGTGCTCTGCGCCCTGTGCCCTGCGCCCTGTTCCACATACCATTAAAATAAAAAGTATATTATGATAAAAAGAGCATTTCTGATAGTGATAATGATTTCAACCTGGATAAGTTTTGCATCATCCCAGGAAGCTACCAGGTGGAGAGGGCCTTCGGCCGATGGTATTTACCCCGATAAGGGATTACTCAAAAGCTGGCCTGCAAACGGACCCGAAGTACTGTGGTCATTTGAACAACTGGGAGTGGGTTTTGCATCTCCCTCCTTTTACGGTGGACACATATATATCCCTACCATGCTGGGAGACCAGGGCTATATTTTTAAGCTTGACATGTCGGGGAAACTGATATGGAAAGCAAACTACGGCACCGAATATACTGACAGATATCCGGGTACCCGGTCGTCGGTAACAATTTCCGGGGATCTGTTGTACATGCTCAGCGGTATCGGGAAGCTTGTATGCATGAACACGAAAGACGGTTCAGTCAGATGGAGCAAAGAGCTTACACGGGATTTTGACGGAGTGATCAACCGCTACGGCTATAACGAGACAATTGTCGTTGATGGCGACAGGTTGTACACTACTCCCGGCGGGAAGAAGAACAATGTTGTGGCATTGAACCGTTTCACAGGCAACCTGATCTGGACTTGCCCGGGAAAAGGGGAGAAGGCCGCTTATTGCACACCGCAGCTGATAAGGCTTCCTGCACGCCGCCTCCTTGTTACACATACCGAATCACATATCATGGGGATTGACATAAGTAACGGGAATCTCCTCTGGTCTTACCCCTGGGCAAACCTCCGTCTCGAACATCAGAACACACCTATTTACAAAGACGGTCTACTTTTCTGTTTGAGCGGTTATGGCATGGGAGCAATAATGCTCAACTTAAGTCCTGACGGAACTTCAGTTACGAAACGCTGGTTCAACCAATCCTTCGACTGCCGCATGGGGGCCGCTGTCCTCCAGAATGGCTACATATACGGTTCGGGGCATAACGATCCTTCATGGCAGTGCTACAATTGGGACACCGGCGAAAAAATGTACTCCTCACGCGACCTTTTTATGGGTGCTGTGATCGCTGCCGACGGGATGCTTTATTGCTGCAGCGAGAAGGGCGAGATAGCTCTTGTCAAACCGGATCCATCAGGCTTTAAAATCATTAGCCGGACGACAATCCAAAAAGGAACCGGAACACATTGGGCACATCCCGTTATTCATGAAGGCGTGCTGTATGTACCGCGAGGGGAGGCACTGATTGCCTACAAGATCCAATAAATGTTAATTCCCGGCTAAAGCAGCGGAAGCTGCTTTAACCGGCCGCCATAAGCATATTTACCAGGGAATGAGGTGTTTATAGTAAGATCATTTAACAATGGGAGTAAGCACGATATTCCTGTATGCTACTTTACCGTGATCACCCTGCAGGTAAATGGGGCCGGGAGCGAAAACATCAGAATGCAGGGCTCCTCCGGTCGGTCCGTGTACAGGCTGATTATCTATGATCTTCACACCGTTAAGTATTACAGTTATATGCCTTTCGCAAAGGGTAACGTCGAGTGACTGCCACTCACCGGCTGGTTTCTCGGCAGCAGATGAAGGTGTAATACGACTGTAAACCGCCCCCATATTGTGAGGATCGACCGGGCGGCCGTATGAATCCACAACCTGTATTTCATAAATTCCCCTGAGATAAACGCCGCTGTTGCTGCCGGCCGGAACATTGACTTCATATTTTATGTTGAAGTCGTTGAACTCCTTTTCGGTCCGGAGGTTTCCGTAGCTGACACGTTCACCTTCCTTCTGAACCGGATCATTGACAAGAGTCCCGTCAACAACAGTGAATCCGTTTGTCTGTTTTTCATTGACAAGCTTCCATCCTGTCAGGTCTTTTCCGTTGAATAGCTGTTCCGGCTCACCGAATTTGACCGCGGCAAGGTCGGGAGCAGATGGTACCGGCGGGAGCTTCACCCCGGTGAAAGTTGTTGTATCAACGCTTAGACCATCCCTTCCCGGGGTTAACAGGATGCCATTTATCTTTTCCCCGTCCCTGACGATCTCGAGCCAGCTGGTTACTGTTTGGGATTTTACGGGATTTCTTTCTTCATCTCTCTTTCTCACAACGTTATTTGATCTCTGTATTGTAAGGACATAATCTTTTGCAAGAAAAACCGATGATACCGGCAACACGCTTCCTCCTCCCCACAGGATATCGGCATCAAGGTAGCCGTCTTCCTGGCGGACTTCGATCCAGCCGACGGATCCGTTTTCAATATCGATGGTCCACTGACCGAGGAATTCCGTAATGTCGGTTTTGACCACGGTGGTCTTTTCGGCATTTGAGCTGCAGGCGCTCAAAAAGGCAACAATTGCACAAAGCAGGATGACAGGCAGAATTTTTTTCATGACAGAATCTGTTTAATGTTAATTATAAGGCTTGATAAAATTTCAAAACATATAAAAATATGAAATTAATCTGAAGATATCTTTCAAGAACAAGGGATTAAATAATTTAAAAAGATACGAAAATTTATCGATAAACGATATGCAGCTTATTGTTATTCGATAAATTTTTTACCTAAAACGATATGTTTTTCAGACCCTGGAGCCTGATTCTCAGCAAATCAGGCTCCAGGGCACACATTGATATACTCAAGCGGTTAAAATCCTTTTGAGTGTTGTGAATAAATAGGAAAATGTTGGTTTGAAATTAACTTATATCCGGCTCGCGTTATTTTAGGATCTGATTTTATTAATGGCAATTTTTTTGCAATCTTTGGTTTAAATTTTTTTAGAATCAAATTCATCAGAAATTCCAGGCATTAATCAACAGAAATCAGATGAACAGAACGGTACGCGGAAAGAACGACGCGCGGTATGCAATCTGCTCCTTGAGTTGCCCCGTGCCCTGTGCTCTGTGCCCCGCGCCCCGTGCTCTGTGCCCCGTGCCCTGAGCTCTGTGCCTGTGCCCCGTGCCCTGAGTCATCCCATTAAAACCAAAATAATAATATGATGAAACCCACATGTATCAAATATACAAACACGTATGAATATAATTTTCAAACATGTGGGTTCCATCAGACCATTGAAATAAAAATTATATACTGATGAAAAAGCTGAGTATTCCGATAGTTTTAGCGCTGTTCACCGCGACACTTCTGCTGGTGATATCATGTGCGGTCAATCCTGTAACCGGCAAGAAGCAGATAATGCTTATGTCGGAACAACAGGAAATCGCACTTGGCATGTCTTATGATCCGCAGGTTCTTGCAACTTTTGGAGTCTATAACGATAATAATCTTCAGTCTTTTGTACAGGCCAAGGGCAATGAAATGGGAAAGATATCCCATCGTCCGAATCTTGCTTACCATGTAAAGGTTGTGGATTCACCTGTTGTCAATGCCTTTGCCGTTCCGGGCGGGTATATTTATCTCACCCGTGGCATTCTTGCACAGCTTAACAGTGAAGCTGAACTGATAGGTGTTCTGGCTCATGAGATGGGTCATATCACAGCCCGGCATACAGTTGCAACCCAGAGCAAGCAGCAGCTTGCACAGATTGCTCTGATCGGTGGTATGATTGCCTCCGATAAGTTTGCCCAGTATGCCCAGTATGCCATGCAGGGGCTTGAGCTCCTGTTTCTAAGTTTCAGTCGCGACGATGAAAGGCAGGCTGATGCCCTTGGTGTCGAGTATTCATCTAAGCTTGGGTATGATGCCCATAAAATGGCAGAATTCTTCAAGGTGCTGAAGAAGATGAGTCTTGCAGAAAGTGAAGGAGGAATACCCACGTTCCTGTCGACACATCCCGATCCGGGCGACAGGTATAACGACGTGAACAGGCAGGCGGCGGAATGGCAGACGCGGCTGAACCTGGGAACATACAAAGTAAACCAGGACCAGTATCTTCAGATGATTAACGGGATTATTTACGGTGATGATCCCAGGCAGGGCTATGTCGAGAACAATGTATTTTATCATCCCGAGTTGAAATTCAAATTCGGATATCCCATGGGCTGGAAGCTTGAGAACTCACCACTCCAGGTAACAATCAGCCCTTCTGATGGAAAGGCCCTGATTCTTTTCATGCTGTCGGATCAGAAGACTCTTGAAGCCGCTGTTGACACCACCATGGCAAGATACGGTCTGACTCCCACGGGAAGCAGGAGAACAACCGTTAACGGTTTGCAGGCTATCATGACACAGGCAAAACAGGTTTATCAGAACCAGTCGACCGGTTCAACGTCAACAAACCTTGTTCTCAGTTATTTTATAAGTCACGGCGGTTTGATATATGTATTCCATGGAGTTTCGACCGAAGCTGATTTCAATACCTATGCCACGACCATGAACACGGCCATGGCCACTTTTTCGAACCTGACTGAAGCCTCGAAAATAAATGTACAACCGAAGAGGATAAAAGTTGTTAAAGTTGCCAGGGCTGGTACGGTTGCTGATGCATTCAATTATTTCAGGGTTCCCCAGGCTCAGCATGCTGAGTTTGCACTGCTGAATGACCTGGAGCTTACCGATAAGGTTGCAGCCGGAAAATTGCTTAAGATTGTGAGTCAGTAAAGCTTGTTTCGCGGAAAAAACAAAAAACCCGGATTGAAGAGAACAACAATCCGGGTTTTATTCTTTCAGATAATTCTTTTAATAGGAAGGAAGTTTATATCCGTTATGATAAACGGGAGTTATCAGAGCATTGGCTGTTTCTGTTCCGAACTTCTGTGTTGCATCGTTCCAACTTACCTTCTCTCCGGTCCGGAACGCGATATTTCCCATTTGGGCTACCAATCCCACATTTCTTCCGATATCAATATTTGCGTTCAGTTTTTCGGGTGTGTTGTTCTTTAGGCAGTCAAGGAAATTGCGGGTATGGAGGTCCAGGCCGTTCCCGACATTTTTCTGAACAGGCACTGCTTCAATCTTCTGTTTTTCGGGTACAACTTCCCATCCCTGGCGGTCAAGGACGAGGGTTCCGTTTTCACCTATGTACGACATTCCGTGAGCTCTTTTCCAGTTGCCAAGTCCAATACCGATGGTGTGTTCCCAGATCATGGTGAAGTCGTTGAAGTCATAAACGGCTGTCATAGTGTCGGGAGTTACCATATCATCTTCGGGGAAGGCGTATTTTCCTCCGATAGCCATTACCGACGAGGGTATTGACTTACCCATACCATATAGTATATAATCGATCAGATGGACGCCCCAGTCGGTCATCAGGCCGTTGCCGTATTCCCAGTACCATCTCCATGTGAAATGGAAGCGGTTCATGTTGAAAGGTCTTATGGGAGCAGGTCCGAGCCATGTAGTGTAGTCGACGCCTGCCGGAACCGGCTCATCAGGTACTTTAGGAACAGCACCCTTCCAGTCGACATACGACCAGGCCTTGCAGGTACGGATTCTTCCGAGCTTTCCGGATTTCAGGTAATTTATGGCATCGACGAAATGAGGCTGGCTTCTCTGCCACTGCCCCACCTGAACCATTTTGCCATATTTCCGTGTAGCGTTCCACATGATATTAATTTCGGCGATGGAATTCCCTATGGGTTTTTCGACATAAATATGCTTGCCGGCCTCAAGGGAATGAACAAACTGCAGGCAGTGCCAGTGGTCGGGAGTGCCGATGATAACCAGATCGATATCCTTGTTATCCAGCATCTTCCGGTAATCGGAATAATGCTTCGGAGCGGCAAAACCAAGTTTTACTATATCGGCCGTGCGGCTGTCGAGAAAATTTTTATCGATGTCGCACAACGCGACACACTCTACCTCCGGATTTTTCAGAAATGAAGCCAGGTTGCTGTAACCCTGACTCCTGACTCCAATGAGCCCGATCCCGATCTTGTCGTTCGGGCCGGCTTTTCTTTTCCTTGCCTGGGCAAGCAAGTCAACCGGAATCACTGATCCGGCAGCAATAACGGATGCTGTTTTTATAAAGTCCCTGCGTGATGGATTCATATTTTAACTCCTTTTTGAGATTACGCGGCAATTTAACATTTTCCTGTAATCTGATCAAATTCTTACTGCATCTTTGTTCAATCATATTATCGTTTGATATCTGAATCGTGTTTGCCATCCCTGAAGGGATATCAATTTTTGCGCCGGCAGTTTCGTCTGAAATTGAAAAAACCAGGTAAGTATGGTCTTTCTGAGTCATTACAGGTATGGCAGGGAACACAGAACCACGGATGACATTTGAGGCAATCAGAACAAGCCATGTAATTCGGCATTTATCTTGTCGATCACCTCGCTGAGGTGGTCACTGTTGTTCGGGAAGTTGTAATGGTCGGCTTCAATGATAAGCATTTTCCCGAGCTTGTACGATTGCACCCAGGCTTCATATCGTTCGTTGAGTCTCTTCAGGTAGTCGAGTCTTATTGAGCTTTCATATTCCCTTCCCCTGTTCTGGATCTGGTTTACCAGTGTGGGCACCGAGGCTCTCAGGTAAAGAATCAGGTCGGGTGGCTGAATCAGGGAGCTCATCAGGTTGAAGAGGGCAGTATAGTTGTTGAAGTCGCGGGTTGACATCAGTCCCATAGAATGCAGGTTGGGTGCGAAAATACAGGCATCCTCATAGATGGTCCTGTCCTGTACGATGTTTTGTTCCGATTTTTTTATCTCGATTATCTGGCTGAAACGGGAATTGAGGAAATAAATCTGCAGGTTGAAAGACCATCTTTGCATATCCTCATAGAAATCGTTCAGATAGGGATTATCATCAATATCTTCATAATGAGGGATCCATCCGTAATGTTTGGCAAGAAGCCCTGCCAGTGTCGTTTTTCCCGACCCAATGTTGCCTGCTATTGCTATATGCATTTTCGGAGACTTTACTTTTCAGGCTCTAAGTTACTAAAAAACCATAAAGTTCCTCAATAAATTCACGGGTGTTTGAAAGTCGCGGAACTTTATTCTGTCCGCCCAGCTTGTTACGCGACTTCAGCCATCTTGTGAAAGTCCCTGTAGGAACGCTTTTTACAAGAGGCATCACCAGGTTTATATCCTTGTACCTTTTGGCCTCGTAGTCGGAGTTGATCGATTTGAGTGTATCATCGAGAATCCGGGTGAATTTCTGAAGTTCGTCCGGTTCTTTTTCGAATTCGATCAGCCATTCATGTGTTCCCCGTGATGATTCTCCCATGAAAACCGGTCCTGCAGTATATTCCAGGATGGAAGCGCCTGTTTCCCTGCATGCATTCTCAAGGGCTTTTTCGGCATTTTCGGCTATAAGTTCCTCGCCGAAAGCATTTATGAAATGCTTTGTCCGGCCGCTAATGCGGAACCTGAAAGGATTTGTTTCGGTAAAAACCACAGTATCGCCAATAAGATATCTCCAGAGGCCGCCGTTTGTGGAGATCACGATCGCGTAATTGACATCCTTCTTCACTTCTCCCAGGGTCAGGGCAGGAGCAGAATCGGATCCCACTGCTCCAGCCGGTATGAATTCATAGAAGATACCGTAGTCGAGCATCAGCAGCATATCGCTTTTCCCCGGATCATCCTGGATCCCGAAGAATCCTTCCGATGCGTTGTATGTTTCCATATAGTGCATCTGATCGCCCGGTATCAGCTTTTTATAGATTTCCCGATAGGGCGTGAAACTAATCCCGCCGTGGAAGAATACCTCGAGGTTTGGCCATACATCAAGGAGACTGGATTTACCCGTATAGGCAAGCACGCTCTTGATAAGTGTCAGATACCATGATGGGACTCCCGATAAACTGGTAACATTTTGTTTTGAAGCAATCCTTGTAATAAGTTCAAGCTTCTTCTCAAAATCCTCGATAAGCGCTATCTCCCTTTTGGGGGTTCTTATTAGTTCTGCATAGAAGGGAGAGTTTGAAAGAAGCACTGCCGAGAGGTCGCCGTAAACGGAATTGTTTCCGGCCTGATTGATCCGGGTGCTTCCTCCAAGTGTAAGGGCTTTACCGCTGAACATTCGGGTGGAAGGATAGTTGGAACAGTAGATGGTCAGGACATCCTTCGCGGCCTGGAAGTGACATTTATAAAGCGATTCCCGGCTTACCGGGATGAATTTGCTTTTAGAGGAGGTTGTCCCCGACGATTTTGCGAACCATCTGATGCTGCCCGGCCATGTGACATTGTCTTCACCTGCGCGCATCCTTTCTACAAGAGGAAGATAATCCTCGTACGAACTCAGGGGAACCCTCGACTGGAAAGCTGCAGCTGAACTGATTGAGGAAAAACCGTACCGCCTGCCCAGATCAGTCGAAGAGGCAAAGGCCAGGAGATCTGACAGGACTTTTTGCTGGATATCAACAGGGTTTTTCCTGAAATCATCTATCTGATTCAGGCGACCGGCATACAAACGCCTGATAATTATAGGTATGAGAGCCATTTGCAAGATGACCTGTTTAAGGCTTAAAGATAGAGAAAAGATTTCCAATGCCAGGCCGTGAGTCAGCTGAAAATTTCTCTCAGGATTTCTGTTGAGTTCACTTTTTTCAGCAGTGGGAGGTGGATACCGAAATATTTTACCAATGTCTCAAGCACTTCATTTCTGAGTTTGCCTGTAAGTGGAATGTCAAGCATTTCTTTGAAGGGAGCGCTGAAGAACCGAGCCAGGATTTCCGTTATATGAGCTTCGCAGTAATCAGGGTGAGTGGGAGGAAGGATCACGAAGCTGCCGTTCCTGAGGTCGAAATATTTCTTTGACGGATCGTCTCTTCTGCCGGGTTCGAATCCGAGATAGGCGGAGAGGCCGGTAAGGAAGGCAATGTGAAAATTTGAAAAGCGCTCTTCACATCCGTCGAGATATTTTATAGAGTGTTCGAGATAGTCAAAAAGCTCATGATTGGAACTCTCTTCCCTGAGCACCGATGACAGAATCTCGGAAAGGAAGACGGCAATTCAGCTTTTCCTGATGTCGGAATATATCCGGGCAGGTGCATGCGCTACCGAAAATTCTTTAAGCAGCTGGACTTCCCGCGACTCCTTGTAATACATTACTATATTCAGGATTGACATAGGCTGAAAGAGGGCGTTATGCCTGCCCGATTTCCTGTTGTTCATCCCCCTGACCAACACCGGTTGCCTCCCGAAATCGCGGGTATAGAACTGCACTATCACCCCCGAGTCGGTGTATTTGATCTGATGAAGAATTATACCTGTTGTCTTTTGAAGCATCGCGGATCTTAATGGCTCAAATTTAAAATTATTATATTTACCTGTCAATCCTACCATTATGATATCATCAGGGAAAGAAGAGTTAGTAAGGCGTGTTGCAAAGCTTGCAAAGCTCAACCAGGAGCTTGAGGAGAAGATAAGGAAGCTTGAGAAGGAGAATGAAAAGCTGGCAGCTCAGCTTGAAAAGCGTAAGGCAGTAATACAGGAAGATCAGCCGGCAACTGAAGAATCACTGAAATTCAATATGGTGACCATCCTGTTCGCCGAAATTCAGCGATTGGGGAAAACATTTGAAGGAATCGATTCGGCACTTGTAATGGATGAACTGGATGAGATCTTCTTCGAGTTCGGCTCGATAGCGGATAAATACAAGATTGAGAGGATCAAAACGATCGGCGACACCTTTATGTGTGCCGGGGGCATTCCTGTGAAAAATATAACGAACCCCGTGGAAGTTGTAATGGCTGCTATGGAGATGCGGAATTTACTCGAAAGATATGAGAGGGAAAAGAGGGGAGGGGAGCAAAGGTTGTGGGACCTCAGGATAGGTATTCATACCGGACCGGTCACGGCCACTGTATCGGGCCGGAAAAAGATCAGCTACGACATAAAGGGCGACACGGTTCACAATGCAAGCAGGCTGAGCTCACTTTCGGGAAGCGGCTCGATACTGATATCCGTTATGACCTATGAACTGGTGAAGGAGTTTTTTGACACTGAGTATTATGACAGGCTTCCTGTAAAATACAAGGATGATCTTCTGATTTACAGGGTCAGGGGATTGAAGCCCGAATTCTCGGCCGAAGGCAGGGGGATGTATCCTAACGACTCGTTCAGGATCAAGTTCGGACTGATCCAGTTCACTGACCTTCAGGAGATGGTCCTCGATAAGCTTGAAAAAGAGCTTCCCGACTTTGTGTTTTATCACAATGTCAAGCACACGGTTGATGTGGTGACAGAGGTCGAGCTGATAGGCTGGGCAGAAGGATGCTCCGACGAGGAGATACTTCTTCTCAAGACGGCTGCCCTGTTTCACGACACCGGTATAACCGTTTCGTTCGATGACCATGAATTTCACGGAACGGAGTATGCAAGGAAGGTGCTTCCCGATTACGGTTATACAGCTGAACAGATTGAGAGGATATGTTCCATTATTATGGCAACCAAGCTGCCGCCCAGGCCTTCGAACCTTCTGGAGGAAATAATATGTGACTCGGATCTCGACTATCTCGGGAGAAGCGATTTCATACCGGTGTCAAACAGTCTTTTCGAGGAACTTAAGGCACAGAACAAGATGAAGGATTTGAATGAATGGAACAAGCTTCAGGTAAAATTCATTTCGGGGCACCAGTATTTCACACAGACAGCAAGGCGTCTCAGGGAGGTAAACAAGAAGCTTCAGATAGAGAGGATCAGGAGCCTTATCAGCGACTGATTATCTTGATATTACAAGTATCCTGGTAATGCACGATTTGGAGCCGTCGCCCGCGGCACAAAAGACAAGATAAACTCCCGATCGCACCCTCCTGCCGTTATAGGTTGACAAGTCCCACGATGCCTGTCCCCCTTCGGAAATCGTCTCGTATACCAGGTTTCCGCTGATATCGGTTATCTTAATCTCTGTATCCCTCATCAGTCCTGTAATGGTTACATTGCCTGTGAAGTCTTCCCTGACAGGATTCGGGAATGAATAGACCTTGCTGAATGAAGCTTTTCCAGAAGTTGCAGTTTCCCTTATTGAAAGAGTCCCTTCGGAGGTGCCGAGCCATACCTCGCCGGAAACCTGGTCAATGGCAATGGAAGCTATTGAGTCGGAGAAAAGAGGACTGTTAAAGGCATTGTAATTCTTCAGGACCTGAGTACCGTCGGCTGAAAGGAGATAAGCTCCCGAGTTTGAGGTTCCAAGCCACTTTCTGTTTGCACCGTCAACCGATATTGAGGTTATTGTTTCTTTACCGAGCATATAGTCGGCCAGTCCCGACCCGTCGTTTCTCGGCACCCTAATCCTGTTTCCCCTTGCATCGCTGTCAAAAAGCCGCTCAGGATTGTGATAGATTACCGGACCCTGGTCAGTACCGACCCAGATGTTTCCGTCGAGATCCTCGGCAAGGGCGAAGGCAGAACCGAATATCCTGTTGTCGCTGTCGATTATTGTCAGCCTCCTGGTGAGGTCGTCGGTGTAAATATCAGGAGTTCCGTTGTCGTCGATAATGAATAATCCATAACCCCCGGGAAGAATTATCCAGATCTGGCCTTTTGAAGTTGATATCAGATCGCCTGCAAGTGGGGAGTCAATAATCCGGGGATAACTGATCCAGTTACCGCCGGACTTCAGTATTATGATTTTTTCCCTGACATCAGGTTGTGTCATCCACAGGTTTCCTGATCTGTCAAAAGCAAGACCCAGCACCCTAGTTTCTCCCGTTGCGCCTGATTCCTGAAGCGGGGAATTTGAAGAGTCGTATATCTTATCGGCTCTGTTATTTTTATAGCGAAACAAACCTCCTCCCCAGGAAGAAATGAAAAACACCGAAGGATCTGAAGGGTCGCTTACTGCTCTCATTGCATCGGCATGGAAATCGGATGAAATGATTTCAAATTTCTGCCCGTCGTAGACTGAAACCATGAAAGGAATCTTAAGTCCTGCCGATGAACCGGAGATCCCTCCCGGGCATATAATAGTCTTGCCTCCCTCTGAGGCAATCATTGCCACTTTGTTTAAGGCAGGTCCGGAAACCGGCAGTCTGGCAAAATCAGCCATGTTTTTCCCATGTATTATGCCAAGTACCCTATCGGCTATCCAAATGTCAGATTCGGAGATCACAGCCTGGAAGATGTCAGGCTGCCCCCAGCCGTAGGAATCTATTTCCCTGATAAGCAATCCCCGGGAATTATAATATCTGAGTGAGCGGGATGAAGAGATGGTAAATCCCCCGGGAGCAGTATCCATTGATCTGTTGGTTGTTCCGGGCGATTGGGAGAAAACGGAAGCTCCTTCGTTTACTGCATATACAATATCGCCGGCTGCTTCACCCGGGAAGTTGCAGTAAAGAGTTCCGTCAGAAAAGACAAGCAGGTTGCATGTTGACTCAGGCACTCCGCTTACTCTCCGCCAGTTACCCGGGTATGCCAGTCCCTGGTTTTGAATATCAGCCTGCCACAAACCATTGGAAGTTGCAGCGTAAACGAAACCATTTCCGAAGGCAAGATCGAAGACCTCATTGTCGCTTTCGTCCTGACCGGGTTTCCATGTATCGCGAATCTCTTTCCTGGAGATATCGGCAACTATGATTCCATATCCGGAAGCCAGGCAGGCAAATTCCCCCCTTGTTTTGATTCTGTTGATTTTTTTCCTGATACCGGGGAAGTGGTTCCTGATGTCGGGTATATTTTCAATTTTATTTCCGTTTACAAGGTCAATGTTCAGGCTGTTATATGCAATCACCAGAGTCTTGTTTTCCTCTGACCATCCAAGCGTAGCAATTCCGGTTTCGGAAAGGCCGCTTACGGGTGACAGTTTCCTGAGTTCATTCATACCGGCTTCATGAACAAGTATTGAGGTTCCTGTTGATGCATAAACAATATCTGAATTGCCTGCAATGGCTAAAGCAGAGTTGTAGCTCAGCCGATCGGTCCAGGTGCCGGGCGGGGACTGGCCGTTCAGCCTGAACAGGATGAAAACCGCTACTGTTATTGACAACAGGTTCCTCATCTTAATATAACTTTTATTTTAAAAATGTGTAACACTAAAGGCACAGAGCACAGAGCACAGGGCACAGAGCGCAGGGCAACTCAAGGTGCAGACCGCACTCCGCGAGCCGCTTTCATTTGATACATGTGGGTTTCATCATTCATTTATTATAATATGGAGTCGATTTTTTTTCTGAAGCATATTCGGAAAGGAATGCTTTCAGGCCGGCAAAGGCCCTGGCCCTGTGTGAGATCTTGTTCTTTTCGTCAAGGTCCATTTCAGCAAAGGTCAGCTTCCTTCCTTCAGGCAGGAACACGGGATCATACCCGAAACCCATTTTACCTCTTCTTTCGGTGATTATCTCTCCTTCCACTATTCCTTCGAAAAGATGCTCTTTTCCATCGAGGATGAGTGCAATTACTGTTCTGAATCTGGCTTTGCGGCTGGTTTTCTTTTCGAGCAGGGCAAGGAGCTTGTCTATATTGGCTTCCGAATCCTTGTTTTCCCCTGCAAAGCGGGCTGAATGTACTCCCGGATCTCCATTCAGCGCCTCGGTTTCGAGACCTGTATCGTCGGCAAAGACATTCATCCCTGTGGCATTATGGATGAACCTGGCCTTAAGCAGGGCATTGCCTTCGAGAGTTGCTTCGTTTTCCGGGATATCTTCCTCCATGCAGATATCTTTGAGGCTTAACAGCTTAAAACTGTTTCCAAGGACATTGTTTATTTCCCTGATTTTATTCAGGTTGTTCGATGCAAATACAATCTCCATCCGGCTGTAATTTTTAGGGCTAATTTAATAAAAGTGCCGAAAGTTCCTGAATATCACAATGGCATCTAAAGTTTGGCGTTAATAAAGTTAAATCATAAATTTGAAAACGTATAATTAACCCATAAGGTAAATGCTGTTAATGAAGAAGTTGAGCCTGTCATTCAGCATGATGACTATTACAGCATTGCTTTCAGTTCCGGCTTTTGCCGCTTCGGATTATTCCACCGGCATAAGTTTCAGCATTCCTGTGCTGATAACCGGAGTAGTACTTCTTCTGATAGTTCAATACATTTTCTACCGTCTTCTTGAAAGAAAGTTCAGGAATAAGCAGGCGGAGCTGGAAAAAATAATTTCAAAAAAGAACGAAGAGATTAAAAAGATAAATGAAAAGACTGAGGCTCTTCTGGCAAATGTGCTTCCGAAGGATACAGCAGGTGAACTGATGGCCAGGGGGAAGGTTTCAAAGACGAGGTACAATTTTGTTACGGTGTTGTTTTCAGATATTCAGGGCTTTACGCAGATTGCCGAGGAGATGAACCCGGAGGTGTTGATTGATGAGCTCGACAAGTTCTTTTTTCATTTTGATTCGGTGGTCGAAAAATACCGCATTGAAAAGATAAAGACAATCGGGGATGCCTATATGTGTGCCGGCGGAATACCTGAAAAGAACAGGACCAATCCGGTTGAAGTGGTGATGGCGGCTCTCGAGATGCAGGATTATATGAATAAGCTCAAGGAAGAATCGATGAGCAGAGGTATTAAGTATTGGGATATAAGGATAGGCATTCACACGGGTACTGTAATTGCGGGAGTGGTGGGTCAGAAAAAGCTTTCATATGATATATGGGGTGATACTGTCAATATTGCAAGCCGGATGGAGTCATCGGGAGTGGGGGGTAAGATTAACATTTCGGGTACGACGTGGGAATTTGTAAAGGATTTCTTTGAATGTGAATACAGGGGGAAGATGCCCGTAAAGTATAAAGGAGAGCTTGACATGTATTTTGTAAAGGGGATATTGCCGGAGCTCAGGGAAGAAAACGGGATGCCCAATAAAAAGTTCAGGTTCATGCTGCAGCTATTGAAGCTTCAGGATCTTGAAGAGAAAGCGGGTAAGATTTACCTTGAGGAGGCCCATCCAAACCTTTATTTTCATAACGCTCAGTATGCCATGGGGATAGCAACACAGGCCGAGTTGCTCGCCATTGCCGAAGAGATGCCGCCCGAGGACTATGTTCCCCTTAAGCTGGCTTCTGTCTTCCTGCTTTCAGGGTATTTCAGGGAGTATGAAAATCCTGCACCCGCGTCGTGCAGGATGATGGAAGAGACTCTTCAGGGTTTCGGATTTGACGAGCATTTTGTCAATCGGGCCAGGGAGCTCATTATCAACTCATTCGAAAACAGGTATGAAACGGATTCAGACAGGATACTGCATGATGCAAGGTACGATTACCTGGGAAGGGTTGACTTTGTCAAGTTAAGCGGGAAGGAACTCAGGGAGAGAAACGAGCACGGAATCAAAACAGAAGCCGGTGAGTGGATTGATGCGCAGGAGAAGTTTATTTACGAACACGACTTTTTGACCGGCACAGGCCGGCTGCTGAGGAGCGTGTCAATCGAAGAGCAACTCGTCCGGCTCAGGGGAAAGACATATTAAAGCATGGAAATCATGTGCAAATTGGTTATAATAATGTAATTTTACCTGGAATTTAAAAAAGGATTGATATGGAGAATCTCGACTGGAAAAATCTGCCTTTCGGCTACATGAAGACCGATTACAATATCCGTTGCTTTTACAGGGACGGAAAATGGGGTGAACTTGAAGTTTCCGAATCGGAATATATTGATATTCACATTGCTGCCACGGCCCTTCATTACGGGCAGGAAGCTTTTGAGGGAATGAAGGCCTATATGGGCAAGGACGGAAAAATAAGATTGTTCAGGTGGGAAGAGAACGCGAGAAGGTTTGCCTTTTCTGCCGGAGGGATCATGATGGCAGAGTTTCCTATTGAAAAGTTCAGGGAAGCGATAATGAAGGTGGTTCAGCTTAACAGGCGTTTTATCCCCCCTTATGGATCAGGAGCGTCCCTTTACATCAGGCCTCTGCTGTATGGAAGCGGTGCCGAGGTTGGTGTTAAGCCGGCTTCTGAATATACATTCATTGTATTTGTAACACCGGTAGGTCCTTATTTCAAGGGAGGCATAAAACCTGTAAACATGCTGATATGCAGGAATTACGACAGGGCAGCGCCAAAGGGAACCGGCATTTTTAAGGTAGGGGGTAATTATGCTGCAAGCCTGAGAGCCGGAATGGAAGCAAAGGACGGAGGTTTTGCCAGTACCATTTTTCTGGATGCAAAGAGGAAAAAGTACATTGATGAATGCGGTCCGGCAAACTTCTTCGGAATAAAGGACAACACATACGTAACGCCGAAATCGGAATCGATACTTCGATCGATAACCAACATGAGTCTTTTAGAGGTAGCCGCTTCGCTTGGAATAAAAACAGAGCGCAGGAGGGTTCCCGTTGAGGAACTGGCTGAGTTCTCCGAAGCAGGTGCATGCGGCACTGCCGCAGTTATTAGTCCAATCGCGAAGATTGTCGATCCTGACAAAAATAAGGTTTACGAATACTGCAAGGACGGCAAGCCCGGACCGGTTACCATGAAACTTTACAACAAGCTGGTAAACATTCAGTACGGTGATGCTGAGGATGAATTCGGCTGGATCACCATCGTGGAATAAACAGGCGGCCTGTCGGATATGAGTAGCAAGGAATCAGGATTTTCAAAAGCCCGACTGGGAGGGTCTTATCTGACGCTGGTGATCAGCGTGTCGCTGGTGCTTTTTCTTTTGGGGATACTGGGTCTGGTACTCATAAATGCAAAGGAGCTGTCGGATTTCTTCAGGGAAAGTCTTTCCTTTTCGGTCATACTGGATGAGGATGCAAGGGAAGCTGACATAAGAATGCTTCAGAAGGATCTGGATGCAAAACCCTATGTGAAATCTACTGAATATGTTTCGCGCGATGAAGCAGCCGTGAAAATGAAGGAGGAGATGGGTGAGGATTTCATCAGTTTCCTCGGCGACAATCCCTTGCCGCCTTCCATTGATGTTTACCTGTTTGCAGGCTATACAAACCGCGACAGCGTGGGCAAGTTTGAAAGGTACATACTTGAATATCCCTTTGTGAAGGAGGTTTGGTATGAAGATTCGCTTCTCTACCTGATAAATGAGAACGTGAGGAAGATAAGTGTCTTTCTACTGATCATCAGCTCATTCCTTTTTCTTATCGCGGTAACTATTATAAACAACACCATCAGGCTGGCTATTTATTCGAAACGTTTCCTGATAAGAACCATGCAGCTTGTAGGAGCAACAAGGTCGTTTATACGAAAACCTTTCCTTGTACTGAGTGTCTATCATGGTGTTCTTGCTTCACTGATAGCAATGCTGCTTCTGATAGCGCTGCTTTACCTGATAGAGAAGGAGTTCCTTATGCTGTTTTCATTCGAGAGCGCCAAGTTACTGATCGTTCTGAGCGTTTTTCTCGTTCTGGCAGGCATCCTGATCAACATTGTTTCGACATACTTATCAGTTAACCGCTATCTGGATATGTCTGAAGATAAACTATATAATTAAGTTATGGCATTAAAAAACGAGAATAGGGAAAAGCTGAATTTTGCCCTGGGTCCTGAAAACTACAAACTTCTTGGCATAGGTTTTGCTATAATAGTGGCAGGATTTCTGCTTATGCTCGGGGGGAAATCGGAAGATCCGAATGAGTTCAGCGACAAAATATTCAGTTTCAGAAGAATTACACTTGCTCCCATTGTAGTCCTTATCGGATTCATCTTTGAGATATGGGCAATAATGAAGAAACCGAAGTCATCGGATAAGAAACCTGAATAGTCCCGTATGAATATTTTTGAAGCAATTGTCCTTGGTCTTGTTCAGGGACTTACAGAATTTTTGCCCGTAAGCAGTTCCGGGCATCTGGAGATCGGTAAAGCTTTGTTTGAGCTTGACAAGGGTAAGAATTTCTACTTTACCATAGCTGTTCATGGAGCAACAGTTCTGAGTACCATAGTTGTATTCCGGAAGGAATTGGCGGATCTGATAAGAGGGGTGTTTAAGTTCAGGATGAATGAAGAGACCGGATATGTTCTCAGGATATTCGTTTCGATGATTCCTCTGGCCTTTGTCGGTTTTTTCCTGAAAGAGGAAGTGGAAGGCTTGTACAACGGGAACATGTTGCTGATCGGCCTGATGTTGCTGGTCACATCACTGCTTCTTACCATAGGGCATTTTGCTTCAGGGAAGGGGCGAAGCATATCTTACCGCGATGCTTTTATCATTGGATTGGCACAGGCCTTTGCCGCAATACCCGGGATATCAAGGTCGGGCGCAACCATCGCGACCGGTATGATGCTGGGCAACCGCAAGGATGAACTTGCAAGGTTTTCGTTTCTGATGGTTCTCATTCCTATTCTGGGAGCCAATTTTCTTGAAATAGTATCAAGTACCGACAAGATGACCGAAAGCCTTAGCCCTGCAGTTCTCATTGCCGGTACCCTTACGGCATTCATTTCAGGATACGCCGCCTGCAGATGGATGATAAACATAGTTAGAAAAAGCAAGATGATATGGTTTGCAGCTTATTGTCTTGTGGTTGGATTGCTGACTATTCTGTTCCTGTAGATGTTGAAGCCGGAAAGCATGGATTTTGAGACCGGGCAGGTTCTCTTGTTTGACAAGCCCCTTTACTGGACCTCATTTGACCTTGTTAACAAGGTCAGGATAATGATCAGAAGTGCCCTCGGTATTAAAAAGATCAAGGTCGGTCATGCCGGCACACTCGATCCTCTTGCAAGCGGTCTGCTTATTATCTGTACAGGCAGGGCAACAAAAAGAATAGAGGAATTCAGGGATCTCGACAAGGAATATATCGCGACCATTCGTCTGGGAGAGACGACCCCTTCATACGATCGTGAGACGGAAGTTGACGGTCGCTTTCCGGTTGAACATATAACAGAGGAATTTATCATCAGGGTGCTGAAGGGTTTCCTTGGGGAGCAGAAGCAGGTACCTCCTGTTCATTCGGCAAAGCTGCTTGAAGGGAAGCGGGCTTATGAATATGCAAGGAAGGGAATTGAAAAGGAAATGACAGCGGTAACGGTACATTTCAGGGAGCTTGAACTAATATCCTCCGATATGCCTGATATCACGGTCAGGATTGTTTGTAGCAAGGGAACCTATGTCAGGTCATTTGCAAGTGATCTGGGTAAAGCCCTGGGAAGCGGAGCCTGTCTGTCAGCTCTGGTAAGGACATCAATTGGCCCTTACAGGCTGAAAGACGCATTTTCTCTTGATAAATTTGAAGATTTTATCTCAAAAATGAAACATATTGGAAAATCATCCGTATAAAGGATTTCATAAAAACAAATATCAGTTATTGAAAAAATGAAACTATCACAATTCAGGTACAACTTGCCGCAGGAACTTATTGCCCTTTATCCGGCAGAAAACAGGGATGAATCGAGGCTGTTGGTTGTAAACAGGAAAACGGGGACATATGAGCACAGGATTTTCAAGGAGATCACAGAGTATTTTTCTGAGCATGATGTTCTGGTATTTAACAATACAAAAGTTTTTCCGGCCAGGTTGTACGGTAACAAGGAAAAGACGGGGGCTGAGATAGAAGTCTTTCTGTTGAGGGAGCTTAACAGGGAGCAAAGGTTATGGGATGTTCTGGTTGATCCCGCGAGAAAGATCAGGATTGGCAACAAGTTATATTTTGGCGAGGATGATATGCTTGTGGCAGAAGTGATTGATAATACCACATCGAGGGGAAGAACGCTGAGGTTTTTGTTTGACGGCAGCTATGAGGAATTCAAGCAGACCTTGTACAGTCTGGGTGAGACACCTCTTCCGAAGTTCATAAACAGGCGGGTTGAACCGGAGGACAGTGAGCGTTATCAGACAATTTTCGCCAAGCATGAGGGAGCTGTTGCGGCTCCGACGGCCGGGCTTCATTTCAGTCGTGAGCTGTTGAAGAAACTTGAAATAATCGGGGTTGAGTTTGCCGAGATCACCCTGCATGTGGGGCTTGGGATTTTCCGCAGTGTTGATGTTGAGGATCTGACAAAGCACAAGGTTGATTCTGAACGAATAAGGATCAGCGAAGAGGCTGCTGAAATGGTGAACAAGGCAAAGGACAACAAGAATAAGGTATGTGCAGTCGGCACTACGGTGGTCAGGACTCTCGAAAGCTCGGTATCCACCACAGGCTATCTGAAGCCCTTTGACGGATGGACTAACAAGTTTATTTTCCCGCCATACGAATTCAAGGTTCCGGATATGATGATCAGCAACTTCCAGCTGCCCTACTCCACACTGCTGATGATGGTAGCCGCCTTTACCGGATACGACCTGGCTTTTGATGCCTACAAATTGGCGGTTAAGGAGAAATACAGGTTCGGAACCTATGGTGATGCAATGCTGATAATTTAAACCATAAGGGCGCTGAGTACAGAACTCGATGAAAAACTCTAAAGCCGGATTGATTTTGTCAATCCGGCTTTTTTTTAGAAAGTCCAAATACACACTTTTCCTGACTTGTTGACCCCTTACGGATCCTTTCACGGGAGGCAGATAAGAAGCACAGGGCACAGAGCACAGAGCACAGGGCAGAGGGCTGTGTATTGTTCTTCCGCACTTTTTATGATCGGAAACTGAATTCTGAGACATAAAAATATTCTACTGAATTAAAAATCACTGATAAACGCGATTGTTCATAAGATGTTAATAACAAACACGCGAATATTCCGTTTTTATATGACTGAATTGGGCGGCATTGAGCAAAAACGTAAATAAATACCGGCTATCAAAACATGAAGAGAGATGCCGTAAAAACTGTATTATTTTTAAATATTACCCTAAGGATTTGGCATATAGAAATTTAGATAACAAACATAAAACTGTTCCAATAACATTAAAACTGTCAGTAATCAGGTTTTTAAGACTATTGCTTGCTGCCGGGTTTGTAATGTTTATAGGAAGAACTGATCTGTCCTCGCAGGAAACCATTTTACTTGATGCTTCAACAAATGGACAGATTAGGGAAACATGCTTTGCAAATTTCTATGATAGCGGTGGATCTAGTGGTTCATATGGGTATAATCAGGATTACAGTATTACATTTATTTCTCCATATGCCGAAGGATACATAAAAGCAATCTTAAAGTATATATGGATAAATCAAAAAGATACTCTGTTTGTGTTTGACAGCGACGGATCAACAATTGCACATTACACATATACATTATTAACACCAGATGATATTAGTATTAAATCTTCCGGTCGGAGCCTGAGTTTCAGGTTTGTTTCTAGTGATAACATACCCTGGGTAGGATGGAAGATAAGAATAGCTTGTGATTTAAGTAATGATGAACCTTGCGGTGCAATTACTTTGCCTGTAACCAAGACATGTGAAACAAGTACTTTTAACAATCTGAATGCAACCCGGTCTGCATATCCTGGAGATCCCGGTTGTTTTTTTTCTGATGGCGCTCATGATGTATGGTTTAAAATAATCGCTCCCGATGTACCAGATTTTACAGCAGAAATTTCAAGGATTTCAAACTATAAAAAAGAAGGAGGTATCAAAGATGGTGCGTTTGCTATCTATAAAGGAACCTGTTCTTCCTTATCATTCATGTATTGTGATGATGATTATCCTGTTCCCAGGAATGAAAACTTCCCTGGACCGGCGACTTTTACAAGAGGCACGCATTACAATGCGGGAGACACTATCTTTATCAGATTTTGGGGTTGGGGAAATGAAGAAGGCTTTTTTAATATTTGCGTTTATTCTGATCATTGTTCCGGTGCATTAGCAGTTGATGCAGGTCCTGATAAATCTATTTGCAGTGGAGGATCTGCAGTGATTGGAGGCAGTTCAGTATCAGCCGTATCATTTTTGTGGACTCCTTCTTCAGGATTGAGTGATATCAGAGTTGAGCATCCAACGGCTTCACCGTCGGAGACCATGCCATATCGGCTTATTGGATTAGATTCCGATGGATGTTCGGATATAGATAACCTTATTGTATTTGTTACAAAGCTCCGGACAGATATGACTGTTTCGGATCCATCCATATGTGAAGGAGGTATTGCATCAATAATCCTGTCTGATTCTGAGAAAGGAGTATCTTATCAATTGCGGGATGATAGTAATGACAGTCCTGTAGGAACTCCGGTTGTCGGAACGGGTAAGAATATTATACTGTTATCTTCGCCCGTAACAACGACAACATATAATGTTCTGGCAACAAATTTATCCACTCTCTGCTCCGCAGAGCTCACGGATAAAGCTGTTGTAACGGTGGTACCGGATCCGGCAATAATGACACAACCTTCAGGAGATCTGATATGTTCGGGAGAAACACATACAATGAGTGTTACAGCCACCGGGGGTATTCCCTCGCTGACCTATCAATGGGAGGAATCTGATGATAATGGAGTTTCTGATGCCTGGGCCAATGCTGTAGGAGGTACCGGATCGGCAACTGCAACATATACAACGCCTGCACTAACGGCTACTCGTTATTACAGGGTGGTGATTAGTGCTACCGGTGCAGGTTGTGGAACAATTATCAGTAATTCAGTAGCCGTTACGGTTGATAGGACTGCTCCAACCGGTACTGCTCCGGCAGGAACCACTGGTATCAATGCCTGTTATGTTGATGCTGTTACACTGCCTGCCGGCACACCTGCTTTTGATCCTGTTGCTACTGCAGCCGGTTACTCTGACAACAACGGAGGTGCTGTTACTGCTACATTAATCAATACCCAGGTTTCAGGCAATAACTGTGGCTGGATTGTTACTTATACTTTCAAAGTATCAGATGAGTGCGGCAATGCACTAACCGGACAGACTATTGTGCATTCGGGAAGAGACCAGACACCCCCGACGGGTACAGCTCCTTCCGGAACTACCGGGGTCAATGCCTGTTATGTTGATGCTGTTACACTGCCTGCCGGCACACCTGCTTTTGATGCCGAGGCTGCAGCTGCGGGCTACACTGACAACTGTGGCGGAGCTGTTACCGCTACTTTAACCAATACCCAGGTTACGGGAGATGACTGCGCCTGGACTGTTACC
>JAAYQC010000038.1 GCA_012519515.1 Bacteroidales bacterium
TAACCGGAGAGCCGCGACCCGGGTAAGCCTGGCCGTCAACAACCTGACCGGATACCTGCAAAAGTATCACGACAGTCAGTAAAATAACTTTATTCATGGCAGCGAGACGAATTGAAAAAAAGAGTTATTTTTGACCGCTTTTTACAGTTATAAAATTAAAAAATTAATTTAATTCTGACAAATCATAAAATGAAGACAGCAGTTGTCGGAGCCACGGGGATGGTAGGCAAAACAATGATCAAGGTTCTTGAAGAAAGAAATTTCCCGGTAACGGAATTATTACCCGTCGCTTCGGAGCGTTCGGTGGGAAAGGAGATCATTTTCAGGGATAAGGCTGTAAAGGTTATCAGTATCAGGGATGCTGTTGACGCGAAACCTGCTATTGCAATCTTCTCGGCAGGAGCCACAGTGTCGAAGGAATGGGCTCCCGTGTTTGCAGAAAACGGGACAGTAGTGATTGACAACTCATCAGCCTGGAGAATGGATAAAAACGTCCCCCTTGTCGTTCCCGAAATCAACAGCCATTCCATAAAAAAGGGCGACAGGATAATCTCCAACCCCAACTGTTCAACCATCCAGATGGTAATGGCCCTGGCTCCTCTTCACAAGAAATACAGAATAAAACGCCTCGTGGTGGCAACTTACCAGTCGGTAACCGGCACCGGGGTTAAGGCAGTAGCCCAGATGGAAAACGAAAGGGCGGGGATAAAGGGCGAAATGGCCTACCCCCACCCCATCGACCTTAACTGCTTCCCCCATGGCGGAAGCTTTCAGGACGACGGCTATACAACAGAGGAACAGAAACTGATCGATGAAACCCGCAAGATATTCGACGACCGGTCGATAATGATTACTGCAACAGTGGTAAGAATACCGGTTGTAGGCGGGCACTCCGAAGCCGTGAACATAGAGTTCGAGAAAGAATACGACATCGACGAGGCCAGAAAACTTATAAGCAGCTTCCCGGGAGTGGTAGTGTATGACAATCCGGCCCTCAACGAATACCCGATGCCGCTGCTTGCCCACAACAGGGACGAGGTGTTTGTGGGAAGGATAAGAAGGGACCTTTCAAGGGAGAAATGCCTGAACCTGTGGATCGTTTCGGATAATATCCGCAAGGGAGCAGCAACAAACGCGGTTCAGATAGCTGAATTCATGGCAGAAAACGAACTGTACTAAAAGTCAGCCATACGTTAAAAATATACAAGGTCTGCTCATACGGGCAGGCCTTTACTTTTCATAAAGAAAATCATTATAGGGATAACGGGTGATGTGAATGCTTTTCACCTCTTCGTAAAGCAGACTCATCAGTTCGGGAATGTTTTCCTTTGTCTTTGCAGAAATGAAAATGGTTTTATGATTCCTGTCGGAGGCCATCCAGGAATTCTTGAGATCGGCAAGTGAATAATTCTCCCTGCCTGCAGGCGTCAGATCATCTTCATCCTTTGGAGTAAAGGAGAATGCATCTATCTTGTTGAATACAAGTATAAGCCGCTTTCCCGAAGAGTTCAGTTCCCTGAGTGTCTCATCCACAACGCTGATCTGTTCTTCAAAACCCGGATGCGAAATATCGACCACATGAAGCAAAAGGTCTGATTCCCTCACTTCATCAAGTGTCGACTTGAACGACTCAACAAGATGATGGGGCAGCTTCCTTATAAAACCAACCGTGTCTGAAAGAAGGAAGGGAAGGTTGTCTATTACCACTTTCCTGACGGTTGTATCGAGTGTTGCAAAGAGTTTGTCCTCGGCAAAGACATCCGATTTGCTGATAAGGTTCATAAGTGTCGACTTGCCTGCATTAGTATAGCCCACGAGAGCCACCCTTACCATCTTCCCGCGGTTCTTGCGCTGGGTGGCCATCTGCACGTCTATTCTCTTCAGCTGTTCCTTCAGAAGAGCTATCTTATCCCTTATTATCCGGCGGTCGGTCTCAATCTCGGTTTCACCGGGACCTCTAAGGCCTATTCCCCCGCGCTGTCTCCCGAGGTGGGCCCACATCCCCGTCAGCCTGGGCAGAAGATACTGGTACTGGGCAAGCTCCACCTGGGTCCGGGCATGTGAAGTTCGTGCCCGGCCAGCAAATATATCCAGTATAAGGCCGGTCCTGTCCAGAACACGGCAACCAAGCTCTTTCTCTATGTTCCTGATCTGGCTTGCCGAAAGCTCATCATCGAAAATCGCGATGCTAATATCGTTCTCAGATACAAATGATCCTATCTCAGCTATTTTTCCTGAACCGACATAGGTCCTGGAGTCGGGCATCTGAAGCTTCTGTACGAATCTTCTGACCGGTTCGGCGCCGGCGGTCTCGGCAAGAAATGACAACTCATCAAGGTATTCCTGAGCCTGGCTCTCGCCCTGCCCGGGATAAATCAGTCCTATAAGTATTGCCCTCTCGGTCGTTCTGCCCGTTTCAATCATCTGTCAATGCTTGTATGCAAATGTTTTTCATCCCGCCCTTTAAAGGATTTAAAGGAGGAGAAGAAAAACCGGCATATGAGGGCACAAATTTATATAATAAATCGCTTGTTGCTCCGGATGGCATTGTTTATAGCCTGTTTCAGTGCCTCGGAACACCTGAAGATCATTTCCATATCGGAAGGGAAAGGCACAGCCTTTGTTTTTGTCTTTTCAATCTGTGCCGGGCTCAGGGCCTGAATATCGCCGAGTGCCCTGGCGGAGATCCACTCAAAGCCTGATTCCGCACCGATAGGATCCTTCTTCTCAAGCTTCCCGGATTTACCCTGGATAATCTCTATATCGCCTGAAATCATGCAGCTTTTAGACTGGATCGTCTCAATAAGCGCGCACTGAAGTGTCTTGTATTTTACGGTCTTGATATCGTTGCCAAGCGAATCCTTCATCACATTACCGCGGCTATCGAGCTGGTATGTGAAACCGTCTTCGACATCCTTCTTTACAACAGTGTCTTTCTGCATGGTCTGGTCGGGACTAACCATGACATTCCGGATATTCACATTTACAAAATAATCGAAAGCGGTTTGATTGCCCGGGTCGTATATATGGTATTCAACCCATTCGCTATTGAGAGCCGGAAGATTGATCGACAAAAGCTCCTCTTCAAACTCACTGTCAAACCTGATTATCGACCTGTTGTTAAGACTTATCAGCGCCCTGCTAATGCCGAGATACCTGGCTTCTTCTATCTTTTCGTCGATACCCTCATAGTTGCCGACATATTCCTTGGCCCTTACAAACTCATAGAAAGCCTGGCGGTAGTTCTCCTTCAGTTTGGTTTCCATGAGCTCATTTCCGTGAGCGTAGTAGAAATCAGCCGACTTGCGTTTTGCCGCCACCATTTCGGGAAGATAGTCGACATAGGGGTAATCGATTGTCCTGCCGTGAAGTTCGAGTGGCAGAACAGTCCTGACATAGGCCTGCCTGTCGCTCATCGCCTTGTTCAGCTGGTATATCTCATCCCAGTTTTCGGGTCTGGCTTCCATTTTCAGGAACCTGATACGCTCATTATCCTGATCGTTCAGTATCTTGTACGACCTGTCAAGAATGGAAATCTGCTTTGAATCATTCCTGTTGCGGCGAAGTTGTTTCACAGCCTTGTCGAGAGCCATGGCATAGTTGCCCTTCTCAAGCTGCTTTTTTGAAGATCCGCATGATGTTAGAATGAATAAGAGAACGAGTGAAAATGCTGTGATTCGTTTCATAATTCGTATATTTCAGGGTTACAGGGATAATATCCTAAATATTTACAATTATAACTCAAATAATTGACTGATATTATCTTTCACTATATAAATGTGAGCGGAATCTGGAAGCGTACTCTCACCGGCTGACCTCTCTGCAGTCCGGGCGACCATTTCGGTGAAGATGCTATGGCTTTCACTGCCTCATCGTCGAGAAGGGGGTGAACTCCTTTTATGATAGTTATATTGCTTACCGATCCGTCTTTCTCAACAATAAAAGTCAGGTAAACAGTCCCTTTTATCTTGTTGACAATTGCTTCCTCGGGATAATGTGTCCGTTTCATTACCCAGTTTCTGAAGACATTGAGGTCGCCTCCCCTGAAGGTTGGCATAGTCTCCACGATGAAGAGAGGTTCTTCACTCCCGAAGCCGTCGCCTCCCGGGAAGAGACTGTCGCCGAAGCCCGAGCCCGGATTTTCGATATCATCTCCCTCCGTGGATGCCAGTATCTCATCGGTTGACAGCGTAGCCAGCTCAATGGGCACTATCGAATCGACAATCACGGGAGGAATATATTCCACTACTTCCTGAATCGTCCGGGCCATTGAGGCAGAGGAGGGAGGAGGTGGAGGAGGAACATAAAAGTCCTCGGTCGGAGGCTGAAGGTTTTCAAGGCTTACCTGGTAGTATCCGGCACCTCCCACAACTACCTTATCGACAGAAGGACGGGAGTAAAAAGGTACCAGGACAACGATAAGGGCAAAAGCAATCGCGACGACCAGACCGGCAAAAACAACACGGTTGTATCTCTTGCGGAGCTGGTAGGCGCCGTACTCCCGGTTCCGGTGTTCGAAGACAAGATCGTCAAAATCAGATACTACAAACTGCTTTTCAGCCTTGTCGCCGGGATGTCCGCTATTCTTATCGGAAAGTCTCACTTCTCAATGTTAAGAAAATACCTTTTACCATACCGGATGTCAACAATCGTTCCAATTTTTGAAGCTGACCCGTCAGATAAACCGGTCTGATCCAAAATTTCGGCAAAATTACCAAATACCAACATTTCTGCAAAGTAATTAATTTGCAGGCATGCAGGTGTTTTTTTATTGTTAATTATTTCTTAAGTTTGCCGGTGATTTATTGGGGGTTTAGCTCAGTTGGCTAGAGCGTTTGACTGGCAGTCAAAAGGTCAGGAGTTCGATTCTCCTAATCTCCACCCTGACACAAAGCATGTTAATGCAAAATCCTGTAAACGCTATGTTTACAGGATTTTTTGTTTTTGCTCCCGTGTAAATAAATCCCTATTTTTTCAGAGGGAGTCAATACAAATTGCTTCTTCCATTTCTTTACACAATAATTGATAATAATAACGTTATCTTTAAGACTCCCTTATTTAGTATAATATGCAAGGAGTAAGGGATTTGCTTTTGCAATAAACGGGGTAGTACTGTGAAAAACGGTTCGGGACAATTAAATCTGTAGGATCAGGCCCCGGGACGGATATTATGGAAACTTTTTTAACACATAAAAACAGGTTTGCAGAAATATTTCTAATCAACAATATATAGGAGGACCAGTAATGAAAAAACTTAAAAAATTCAAATTACCGGTAGTAGCAATAATAATTATTATTCTATTTCCGCTATTGGCATCTGCACAGGAAGATGATTCTTTAATTATCCCTGTTTATTCAGGAAGCGACATTCGTTATGATGATCAAATCGGTTTTGAAGAGTTTTCATTCATAATCAATGAGACTACTGTTCAAAATACTGAAGGTGTCTTAAGACGCATTTTTTGTCGTGCCCCTGAAGGGCGTTCCCCACTGGAAATAATAAAAAACTATGAAAATGCCATTAAAGAAGATGGTGGGTCAATATTGTTTATATCCCGTAAACCAAAAGAAATTGTAATAGATGGCGAGAAATTTAGTGATATTTTCAGAAAAAACCGAAAAAGTCGGGGCCTTTCAACATATGCGTTTACCCATACTGATTTTCCCAATACAATGACAGAATACCTGGCTGGAAAGCTAAGCACTCCGGATAAAGATGTTTATATTATTGTTGCTGCAGGACCCGGAGCCTGGGCAGCAAGTGAAGATAAGAGAACATTTTATGAGCTTATTACCCTGGAAGCTGAGCCTATGGAAATGGGAATGATAACTTCGGCAGATATAGGAAAAGGTCTATCAACCATGGGACGTATAGCTATTTATAATATCTTTTTTGATACAGGAAAATCTGAAGTGAAAGCTGAATCCGCTGATGCCCTGAAAGCCATTGCCGAATACCTTAATGCCAATATAACTCAAAAAGTTATAATAGTGGGGCATACAGACAATACAGGTGATTTTGATATGAATATAAGTCTTTCAAAAGACCGGGCAGATGCGGTAATTAAAAAGCTTTTATCTGATTATGCAGTTTCCGGAGAACAACTTAAACCATACGGTGTTGGCCCTGTTTCTCCTGTTGCAAGCAATTCTACAGAAAAGGGCAGAGCCTTGAACAGACGTGTTGAGGTAGTAGAACGGTAATAACTACTGCCAAAGTGTAAGTTGGTTTAGCTACGCTGAGCTCCCCGCGGTCGGTTCAGAGGTATGCGAATGTTATAAGTCGCTTTAACTTTTTGTATAACTTGATAGTAAATCACCTGCTTCCGATAGCTGTCGGAACCCTGACGGCACAGGAACCCGGACGTTAAAGGCAGGTTTAAAAAAACAGGAGGACGGTCTGCGAAAGCCAAGGGGCTGACCACCCAAAGTGACAACAAA
>JAAYQC010000006.1 GCA_012519515.1 Bacteroidales bacterium
GGAAGAGATCTGGCCGCGGATTATCGATTCGGAGAAATCTGACATGATGAGGGCGTAGCCGCCAATGCTGACTGTGGCATCCATATCTTTCGCGAGTTCTGCAATCCTGGCATTGACAGGATTGACATGCTTGTTGTCGGGTTTGGAAAAACGAACCAGCACATGGGCCTTCATGTAATCCGGATCTGCCAGCTGACGGAAGTCTTCCGGATCACCGCTCATGCTGTACAATTCAAACATCTGTGCAATTGCCTCGCGGCTGTCGGGTATCCGGTCATAACCATCTTCACCTTTCACAAAAATAGCCTTGCTCATCTCCCTTACAACCCGCGATATGCTGAAGACATTTCCCACACCTTCCATACTTTCTATTTCATTTGTCATCCTGTCAATGTCCGTCATCAATACGGGATCCTTAATGTCACCCTCAATCATCACCGAAATAGTCTGAGATCCTCCGAATTTTTTATTGATCACCTCCGATGCCAGCTTAACCGGATGATTCGATGAGAAGTAGTTCTCCATGTTGGTGTCGATACGGATGAGAAATATGCCCGCGGCAAATATCAGAATGACTGCAAGCGCGATGGCCAGTACCCTTCCGGGGCGACGGATAATAATATCCGACAGGGCTGTAAGCAATCTGTCGAAGAATCTGGTCTCCGAATTTCTTTTTTTCTTTGGAACCAGTCGTGTACTGTTGACTGAGATCAGCGAAGGTATAAGCAGGAGGCTCATCAACAAAGCCATCGAAACACCGGATGCCGCCAGAACACCTACTTGTCTGGCCGGTATTATGGAATGTGCAAGCAATCCCAGGATACCTGCAACAGTTGTGAGGCCGCTGAACAGGATGGGCATATTAAGTGACTTCAGCAAACTGTCAAGCAATTCTCTCACGGAAAGGTCCGGATTATAAAATTTGAGTTCCTGAAACCTGGCTACAAGGTATATACCATAGTTATTGGCAACCCCTATGAGAATGACCGGTACGAGAACCGTAATGATCGACATTTTCCATCCCGTAAGCGGAACAAGGGCCATGCTGAAAGCCGTTGTGATAAAGACGACGCTGAATGGCATAAACACGCTCCGCCAGTTTCCAAGGTTAAGTCTCAGCACAATAAGCATTATCAGCATTGCTGCCGGGACAAGTATTATCGCATCTTTCCTGACATCGTTCAAAAGGCTTTTCCTGATATATGGCAGGCCTCCCTTCATCACTTCAGCCTTTCCCGGCAGGGCATTGACAATTGAATCAATCCTGTCCGTTGTTATATTTTCCTCAATTGTCCCGGTTATAGTGGCAGTCACCGAGGCAGCCGTCATGTCAGAAGAAAACACGATGTCGCGTGCAAAGTCATTTGCCAGAATATCATCCCGAAGACTGTTCCGGCTTTCTTCATCCGTGGGGATATCACCGATAAGCGGCTTAACAACCATCATACCCTCCTCACTGCTTATACTGCTCACCGTGAATGGAGACATCCTGCTGCCAACTCCGCCAAGCTTCGAAATACCCCTGTCAATCTCTTTTATGCGCTTTAGATTGTCCTGATCCAGTATACTGCTGTCAGAGAAAAGAATCATGACCATGTCCTGAGTTCCGAACTCTTCTTCAATCCTGTCGGTCTGTACCCGTGAATCAATGGATCTCGGGATATAGTTTCTGATATCCGGATCCACTTTCGTCCGGGGAATTAACAAAAGAGAACCAATACCTATCAGTGCACATATTGTTATTATAATATACCTGAATTTTAAAATAAAGCCTGTCATATCAAAAATCAACCCTTAATGAGACATAAGCCCCGTTCATAAAATCATTTACTATATCATAGAGCGAACCCTTTTTACCGGAATAGATCTCAGCACCGACCGTCAGTGTAAGCCCGTCAGACGGTTTTACACGTACTTCAGGCATAATAAGCAGATCGCGTGATGTGAAGTTGCATAGCGTTGTGACTGATGGAAGAAGTTTTCCATATAGTAATTCCGCTTCAATACGCAGGCCCGCGGAATGGTAATATTCGTGCAGCTGATTATTGTACAACCTGTTAAAAGCTCCTACCTGTTGCTTTATATATGTCTCCGGATCAAATCCGGGAACAAGGAGCAGAGGTGCTAAAGCTGCCAGATCCATTTGGGTTCCCAGAATAGGTTCCGCTGTTGAAGGAAAGAAATCGAGCACACGTTTTCCGCTGTATTCACCGGTGAATCTCCATATTCCCGATGACCAGTCGGCTCCCAATACCCAATCCAGTTCAGCGAATGGGACATATTCCTTCTGATCCGGAGAAAGAAGCGGCCTGGACCATGCCAGTTCGCCTCTCAGCCCAAACGGCCCTGCAATCGTCTCAAAATCAGCTCCAAGCACCTGATTACGGTATGGCTTAACCGATAATCCGACATCAATCACTGGAATAACATGTTCGAGTTCAAGGATGAATCTGGTAAGCGCAATTCCAGGCATGGGGTTATAACCGTCGAACCATGAAACTGAAAAATCGATAAATCGCGGATGAAAATCCGCCTTCAGCGCGTATGTTGACATATTGCCCCGGGTAAGCAGTGGAGGCAGTTGTTCAATTGTTACAAATGCCGGAAGTGGAATGGGATCAATTATAAGTACCGACGGCCGGTAGTAGGGAATGTATACAGCTTCAAGATTGACGGATTGCCATGGAAATACTTTGGCAGAAACCAGAAGGTTTCCCATATCCATGTCTTCCCTGTCGGGCGATCGCATAAGGGTGTTAACAGGCGACAAACGGTTTATAGGGCTGGTAAAGTCGCCGCGTCCCCATTTAATGATTCGCTGGCCTGCCGAAACATTCCATTTTGAGCCGTTCATCTGAACCCAGGCCTCACGGATATCCAGGTTGCTGACCGGCTTGCCGAATTCTGAACCATACCTGAACCTGAGGTCTGTAAAAGCTTTGAAATTATTTCCCCCGCTTGTTTCAAGCTTAATCCCGAAATCTGAAAATGCAGTCGGAACATGTAGCTTGTCGTCGCTGTCGGTCCAGGTATATAAACCGCCCCGCACAAATCCTCCGAACACCACACGCGAAGTCAAATCATCGCCGCTACCTGCATTGATCGCATTTTGTCCGTTTACCGTGAAAAAAAATGATAAAAACAGAACTGCTAAAACGCCTTTGATCTTCATAATTCTTTTTTCCACAAAAGAACTGCAAGACAAGACTCCTGTCGTTCCATCCGCTCGATCCGGACATCCGGATGATGGATTAATGGTGCGTCCCGCTATGCCCGCACCTCA
>JAAYQC010000039.1 GCA_012519515.1 Bacteroidales bacterium
CGGCAAGCCGATAAAAGCAGGGCTTATCGGATGCGGGGGAAGGGGCACCGGGGCAGCGGTGAATTTCCTCGATGCAGGGCCCAACCTGCAGATAACCGCGCTCGGCGATGTATTCAAGGACAAGCTCGACCAGTGCAGGGATCAGCTCAGGAAGTCGAATCATGCTGTTGAATTCCCTGACGAGAACTGTTTTATCGGATTCGATGCCTATCAGAAGGTTATCGATTCGGGAGTCGATGTAGTACTATTATGTACTCCTCCCGCTTTCAGGCCCTATCACATAGAAGCGGCCGTTGATGCAGGCAAGCATATTTTCATGGAGAAACCGGTGGCTGTCGACCCTGTCGGAGCCCGTAAGGTGATGATCTCGGTGAAAAGAGCACAGGATAAGGGTCTTTGTATGGTGAGCGGCACCATAAGGCGCGTTCAGAAGGATTTTGTCGAAACCTGGCGCAGGGTGGCAAACGGGGCGATAGGGGAGATAGTCAGCGCGCATATAACCCGCAACGGAGGCGGTTTGTGGGTGGTTCAGCGTCAGCCTGGCTGGACCGATATGGAGTATATGCTTCGCAACTGGGCAAATTTCTGTTGGCTTTCGGGCGACCATATAGTGGAACAATTTATCCATGAGGTAGATGTGATGAACTGGTATATAGGCAAGAATCCCGTGAAGGCCATGGGCTGGGGAGGCCGTCAGAGAAGAGTGACAGGCGACCAGTACGATTTCTTCAGCGTCGAATATGTATACGACAACGGGATGCACACTCATTGCGCAGCCCGTCAGATAACAGGATGCAGCAACCTGACCGAGCAGTTCATTGTCGGAACGAAGGGATTTGCCAACGCGAAGGGGATGATATACAATCTGAAGGGAGAAGAAATCTGGAAATATCCTCATCCTGAAGAAGGGTCAACTGACGAGACATGGAAAGTAACCGATCCCTTTGTCCAGGAGCATATCAATCTTGTTACCGGGATCAGGACCGGAAATACCGTTAATGACGGAGAAGCTCAGGTTAATTCCACTCTGATTACCATAATGGGAAGGATGTCGGCTTATACCGGCAAGGATGTCACCTGGGATGAGCTGATGAATTCCGATCTTTCGCTCGGACCGAAGGTTTTCGAATTCGGCCCGGTGCCTGACATACCTGAAACACCTCCGGTTATAGGTGTTGCCCCCAAGCTTGGCTAAAGCCCTGTTGTAAGAAATAAGACCAGGGGAAGATAAAAAACAAAACATGTAACTATGAACAGAAGGCAATTTACAAAGACCGCTGCAATGTCTGCAGCATTTATATCAGCAGTGCCTGTCACCGGAATTTCAGTGTTCGGGTCGTCTCCGGCAAGGACTCATAAGAAAGCCATGATGTGGGGAGGCATAGGGGTTGGCAGCACTATTATGGAAAAGTTTCAGGCTGCAAAACAGGCCGGATTTGACGGGGTGGAGGTGGACAGCCATCTCAACAGGGCCGAAGTAAAGCAGGCAGCTGCCGCGACAGGCCTTATCGTGCCAAGTGTCTGTAACTCACAGCACTGGAAATACCTGATGTCGAGTCCCGATCCACAGGTCAGGGAGCAGGGAGTTGCCGCCATGAAGCTGGCCCTTGAGGATGCAGCCGAATTCGGTGCCGACACCGTGCTGCTGGTTCCCGGACGTGTAAATGAAAGCGTCAGGTATGATGAATGCTGGGACAGGTCGGTTGCAGAGATCAGAAAGCTTGTTCCACTGGCTGAAAAGCTGAAGGTAAAAATTGCAATTGAGAATGTCTGGAATAACTTCCTTCTCAGCCCTCTCGAGATGGCCCGTTATGTCGACCAGTTCCAGAGTGAATATGTCGGAGCTTATTTCGACTGCGGTAATATCCTGACTTACGGCTGGCCTGAACAGTGGATAAGGATTCTTGGAAAAAGGATAGCCAAGATCCACATAAAGGAGTACAGCCGCAAGATTGCCGATGAAAAGGGAAAGTCGGCCGGGTTCAACGTGCAACTGCGTGACGGGGACGTGAACTGGCCAGAAGTGATGAAAGCCATTGATGAGACAGCTTACCAGGGCTGGCTGACGATAGAAATGGGAGGGGGGAATACCCCAGAAGGCCTGAAGGATCTATGCGACAGGCTGAAGCTTATTATTGAAAGCTGAAAGTCAAAAATAAGACTGTATAAGCCGGGAATCACTTTCCGGGCTTACATTTAATTTCCCGAGTTGCTCACGAAGGCGATCTGCTTACTGTCGGGCGACCATGAAGGAACATTTATTGTTCCCTGGCCTCCGTAAAGGTAAGCTATCACCCGTGGTTCGCCCCCGTCGGCAGGCATCAGCCTCAGTGTCACTCTCTTGTATGAAGGATGGCTGTTCTTCTCGATGTCGGGAGGGAAAGCAATATAAGCTATCCATTTACCGTCGGGTGAAATATGAGGGAACCAGTTCTTGCAATCATCGAAAGTAAGTTGTTCCCTGTCTGTTCCGTCGGATTTCATTCTCCACAGTTGCATGTTTCCGGTATGACTCCCGTTGTAGTATATGTATTTCCCGTCGGGAGAATACTCGCAGCCGTCAACATGTTCCCCTTCGGGGATATCGGTAAGTGCCACTTCCTTTCCTCCCTTTATTGAATTCCTGTAGATGTTGTATACACGTTTGCCGTCGCGTTGTGCAACATAAATCACTTCCTTGTTGTTCGGATGCCAGCCGTGCCAGTACGATGGTGTTTGGGGTGTGACAAGACTGGGTTCTCCTCCCTTAAGTTTCACCACGTAAACTGCTGAACCCCTTCCTGCCGCGTCATCCTTGGAACTGCTTATAGCTAGAAGCTTACCGTTGAATGATATACCGTGGTCGTTGTTGTTTCTTTTTACCGTACCTGTGTTCAGCTGGACTGGCTCACCTCCGCTGACCGGGATCTTGTATAACAGTCCGTCCATGTTGAAGAGCAATTGTTTGCCGTCGGGCATCCAGTTTGGAGCTTCGAAGCGTCCCTGTTTTTCCCAGATTACCATTCTTTTTCCGTCGAAGACGTTCATGGTTTCCAGGCGGCATCCCACTGCTCCGTCTCTTTGAGCGTTGTAATCGTCGCCCACGGGCTTGTCGATTCTTACATTCCAGGCTGTCGACTGCTCTGTCACTTCAGGATTATGGGAGCAGATGAACAAACCGGCCAGCACCCTGTCGGGCATGTTTGCCATCTGGTATGAACCTATTTCCTCGAAGGGCTTTCCGGGAAGCGCTGCCCTCATGTAAAAAACTTCACCTGCGCGTTCAAGCTGGATTATCTCGTATCCCGAGTCTTTTGCAAAAGATTGATTATCAGGGTCCTTCATTTCGCCGCCGCTGAAGTCGCGCCATTGCATCGCGGTCAGTCCATCGCCATGCAGCACTGCCGATATATGAGGAGAGCTTTCGTCTTCGGAAGCTCTGACCATCCATCCGGTTTTCCTGTGCGCATCACCTCCGGCGCCTTCAAAGCGAAAATTGGCGGTCAGGATGAAATCACCCTCGATCTGATTGAAAGCATAGCTGAACTCATCCCTTTCAAACCAGATGTTATAGCCCGATCCCTTAAGGGAGTACGACTGATTTGAAGCATTATAAAGCACTTCGCCCTTAATTGCAGGATTGCCGATGTCGGTGCTGCGCTCAAATATTCCTGTACGCGGAGTCTGGGCGAAAACAGCTCCTGAAAGGAGCAAACAGAGAATTATGGAAGTGGGTTTCATGTCTACCGTTTTGTGAGTACAAGATAATAATTTTTACAGCACCACTTGTATAAAAATCAGAATTCAATTCAGGCTTGTTCTGTTAATTACCGCGTACCGTTCTT
Source organism: Bacteroidales bacterium (assembly GCA_012519515.1). Classification (GTDB taxonomy): domain Bacteria; phylum Bacteroidota; class Bacteroidia; order Bacteroidales; family VadinHA17; genus LD21. Next base: position 3,825 of record JAAYQC010000039.1, read on the forward strand.
TTGTCCCGTGCCTGCGCCCTGTGCTCTGCGCCCTGTGCTCTGTGCCCCGTGCTCTGTGCCCTGTGCCCTGCGCCCATAACAAACTCCCAGCCTCCCAACCCGGAACAACTGATGACTCTGCCCGTAAAAGTAAAAATCATTTAATAAAAATTTTTCTGCAATCGGTTGCATAGAAGGAATTAATTAGTTAATTTTGGTTAATTATTTTCTTTTGATAAAAACTTAAAGCTTATCTCTGTAACTTCACCAAACTGCAGTTTTATGGAAGAATTACTGACCCGGATCGCGCGTTGTGTTGAGTCAGGCAAAACGGACAAGGCCTCTCCCTATCCTCCGGATATGAGAGGGAATGATGGAGCCGATGAACTTACAAAACAGGCTCTTGATGAGGGACTTAGTCCTGCCAGGATACTCGACGAAGCGCTGATCCCGGCGATGGCTGTTGTTGGTGAGCGCTTCAGCAGGAAGGAGATATATGTTCCACAGATGCTTATGGCCGCCAAGGCGATGAACAGCTCGATGAAGCATCTGAAACCTTTCTTTCAGTCGGGAGAAACAAAGCGGAAGGGGAAATTTATAATAGGCACAGTGGCGGGCGATTTGCACGACATAGGTAAAAACCTGGTCGCGATGATGATAGAGGGTGGGGGATGGGAGATCATCGATCTGGGAGTGGATGTAAAAACCGACAAGTTCCTGAAGGCTGTTGAGGACAATCCCGGTGCATTTGTCGGTCTTTCCGCACTTCTTACAACCACCATGGAAAATATGAAGAAAACCGTTGAGGTCTTAAAGGAAAAGCATCCCTCGGTTAAAGTTCTTGTTGGCGGGGCTCCGGTAACCATGGAATATTGCGAAAAGATAGGAGCCGATTTCTATTCGCCCGATCCCCAGGGTGCAGTAAATTATCTGAAACAGTTTGCAGTTTAATTATGAAGACAGTACTATCAGGAAAGACCAGGGAGCTTGTCATAGACACTGAAGGTCCCGTTGTAATCATAGGTGAATCTATAAATCCCACCCGTCGGAAGAAACTTGTTTCGACGCTTCAGGAGGGAGATTTTTCATATGTTCTTGAACTGGCTGCCAGTCAGATAGATGCAGGCGCCGATGTACTCGACGTGAATGTGGGTTATCCGGGTGTTGACGATGCCAGGCTTCTTCCCGAAGTGGTATCGGCGATACAGGATAATTTTGACATTCCGCTGTGTCTCGATTCCCCGAATCCTGCTGCCATTGAAGCCGCGCTCAGGGTTTCATCAGGCAGATGCCTTATCAATTCGGTAAACGGGAAGGAAGAATCACTCAAGGCTCTGATCCCGGTGGCAAAGGAGTATGGAGCAGCCATAATAGGACTTTGCATGGATGATGACGGCATCACCGACGATCCCGAAAAACGCCTGGCAATAATTGAAAAGATTACAGAAAGGGCAGTGTCGGCCGGGATAAATCAGGAGGATGTTATTGCTGATCCTCTCGCGATGGCCGTCAGCGCTGATCCGCGGGCCTGCATGGTGACACTCGAAACGATAAGGCTTGTCAAGATGAAGCTCGGCCTGAATATTACCATGGGCGCCAGCAACATATCATTCGGTCTTCCCGACAGGGAGTCGCTTAACACCGCTTTCCTGACGCTTGCCGTGTATCGCGGACTTACTTGCCCGATTGCAAATCCAGAAAAAATAACTTCCGCGGCCCGGGCTGCCGATCTTGTTTTGGGAAGGGATGACTTTGCCATCAGGTTCGTGGAATATTATCAAAGCCGCAATTTCTGAAAGCCTGTATCATAATCTGAAATAACAGCCCTGGAATGTCCTGTATCAAGCCTGCCCGCCGTTGGCAACCCCGTTTTTATCCTTTCAGAAGAGAGTCTTTCCGGAAACGTTTCCGTGAAAAGATTGAGATAATGCTTAAGGGTCCATTGTGGGGATGCAGGATGTGCGGCAACTGCCTTTTGCAGGAAACGGCCTTTATCTGTTGCATGGAATGTCCGAAGGGACTCCGGAACGGACCATGCGGCGGCGTTACTCCCGATGGCCATTGTTATGTTGATCCGACAAGAAGATGCGTGTGGCATGCCATTTACAACAGGGCAAGGAAGACCGGGCGCACGGATACACTTATCGAGGTTCTGCCTCCGCTCGACTGGAGCCGGACAGGTGGCGAAACCTGGGCGGATGTGATCAGCCAGATAGGAAAAGTTGGTTCCGGAAAATTCTTCGGCTCCCTGTTCTCGCGCGACAGGGAGTACAGGAAACAGGTGTGGGATTCGGTTTTTATGACGATACGGCAGCCGGCATGGTGGAATGGCGACCGGGAATATCATCCGGCGGCTTACACTGAACCGGCATCGGAACTGGAAAGATCCCTGAGGGAAGGCCGTTTTGTCGTTGCCACGGAAATCACACCGCCACTGAGTTCGGATACCGAAAAGCTTCGAAAAGCCATTGAAGAGGTCAGGCCTTACGTGCAGGCTATAAATTTCACGGATGCTTCCTCGGCTATACCCAGGATGTCGGCTCTGGCCTGCTGCAAGGTGGCAACCGACCTTAATGCCGAACCTGTCTTTCAGATTACGGCCCGCGATTCAACACGCCTGTCTCTCCAGGGTGATGCCATTGGCGCGGGCCAGTTCGGGATCAGGAATATACTTTGTATTACCGGCGACAGTCCGCTGGTCGGAAATCCTCCCATCAGCGACATGAACATATATGACCTCGACGCGGTCCAGATGCTCTGGATACTCAGGAGAATGAGAGATGAGGGCATTTATCTCGACGGAAGAAAGATGAAGCATCCGCCACGCTACTTTCTCGGGGCTGCCACCACACCCGGCGCCCTCGATCCTGAACTCCAGGCAATAAGGGACCAGAAAAAGGTGAACGCGGGAGCTCAGTTTTTTCAAACTAACATTATCTTCGATGCGGAAAAACTTGATCCCTGGCTCGAACAACTCGACAAGCGAAATGTTCTTGGCAAGGTTAGTATTCTGGCAGGGCTGGCTCCGCTGAAAAGCTATAAGACAGCTCTTTATCTTCACGAAAAAGTGCCGGGAGTCTATCTTCCCGATAAAATCCTCAGTAGGATGGAAAAGGCGGGCGACGGAGCAAGGGAGGAAGGAATAGCCATTGCACTGGAGCTGATCGCGTCACTGAAACGGAAAAAGGGAATCAGCGGCATTCATCTTATGACGCTTGGAGGAGAAGACATTATCGGAAGGATAGTTCGCGAAGCGGGACTCGATCGATAATTAAAGGGGGATTTGATCGGTAATTGAAGCGGAACCTGATCGGTAATTATGAACTCATTTGAATTTGATTTTCATGATCTTGAGATCGATGCGCCAAGTATCGGGCGCCTCCTCGGTTACGGGGAAGGTAACCTGTATAATGTATTTTCAGACCTGATTCGTGAACTGCTCGGCAATGCATCACGGGTTTGCTCGGTAAAGGCTGAGTACAGAATCTTTCATGCTGCAGAATGGAATGATAAAGCAAAGACAGTCACGCTGACCGGTGTTGTTTTCAGGCTTAACGACATTGTTTACAAGCAGCTCGGTAAAGCAGAATCGATTGCCATCTTTGTCTGTACCGCGGGTCCTGAAGTTGAAAAACTCGCCCGACAGGCAATGGAGGACGGCGATCCCCTGGCATGCTGTATTTACGACATCATAGGCAGCGCGATCGCTGAAAGCGCGGCGCGGCTGCTACATGATGAAGTACGAAAAGCGGCTGTACTCATGGCCAAGAATATTACAAACCGCTACAGTCCGGGATACTGCGGCTGGGATGTATCGGATCAGTATGCCCTGTTCGCGCTGATGCCTGATAATTCGTGCGGTGTACGTCTCAACGATTCCGCTCTCATGAGTCCGGAGAAATCGGTAAGCGGAATGATAGGCATTGGCAGGGATGTAAGCTTTGATCCTTATCCCTGCAGCCTGTGCCACAGGACAGAATGCCTTTTCGGAAACCCCCGCCGCCGGCAGCTATGATCTTCCGCCTGCCGTCTCAAAATAGCGCCGAAAATGATGTTATAACAATGTTATAACGTCCCGGAAATGTATTTTTTGTACTCTCCGGCGATATCAGCCTGTTTGTGGTCGCCGGAATGGACTATTACCCTGTACTTGAGCACCAGTTTGCTTCCATCTTTCAGGAAAGTCTCTTCACCGTTTTCGGGCCAGTACATCGGTGTCGGGGAAATGAATCCGTAATCGCGTGTAAACCATGGGGCAGGGAACCAGGGATTTGAAGGATGCTGGAGTATAGCCAGTCCTTCAACGTTGTTTCCTCTTGAGCCGCTGAAGTCTATCCACGGCGATCTCTTGCCGAAAGTGTCCTTCTCGTTCATATCGCCCTCGGCATTAATCATTGTCCCTCCGTTTGTAACCGAGATATCGGCGGCCAGTCTGGCACTGAACAGCGAATGGTTGATTTTTTTAATCCTGACATCCATCAGAGTATGCATCGTGATCTCGACATCGATGAAAGTCTTGCCGGCCGACGGTGCGGTTATTATGTATTTCCTGGTATCCTTCACGGGTGAAACAGCGCCCGGGCGGCTCCAGATACATTCGTCCGTTATCAGTACGGTATCGCCTCCTTCCTTTTCAATACGCGCATTCACCGAGATTATCCTTCCGCGTTCGAGACCTTCCTGCCAGTAATTTCCACCGTTCACCATGTCGCATCCGAAGAAAAGTGATGTATGGTGGGGGTATACTGCGTTTCTCATGGATGTTACCGATCCTCCGGTAAGCGGTCCGTTGACGGGATAGAAGAAAGGGTATTTCTCATCTTCGGAGAAGACATAGCTTGTGAAGAATTTTCCGTCGATGCTTACATTGATTTTTGATCCTCTGCGTTCGGCTGTCAGTTTCGCGGCGGATGCCGGCATTATCAAAAAGCAGCCTGTCAGCATTATCAGGATTTTTCCTATAAGTCTTTTCATATCAGTATATAATTTTTATTTCTTTTCTGCCGTATCACGACAGAAAACCCGCGTACCATTCACTATCTCATTCAGTGATGAGACTGCCTGTGCACGCGGGTTCAGGTAAATACAAACCTAGAATTTGATATAATTTGTTCCGTATGGAGCTCTCTGCGGCCTTGAAAGCATACTGTTGGCCTCATCGTCGCCCACGAATTTTTCAGTTTCGGGATTCCATTTCAGTTTTCTTCCCAGTTTCATCGCGATATGAGATATAAGGCATACCGTGCATGCCCTGTGTCCGATTTCAACCGGTGAGATCGGATCCTTTCTCGATTTAATGCAGTCGAGCCAGTTGCCTGCCTGATCGCTGCTTTCATAAAGGTGTATCTCGTTTGGTCCTATCACTGAACTGAGTATCTTAGGATCGCTGGCATCGAGGGCTTTTGTATTTTGAGCCTGGACAATTGGGTCACTGTCGGTGGCTCTGTAGCTGCCTCTCGTCACGAATATCCATCCTTCCGTTCCTTCATATCTCACCCCGTTGGGGTAGTTGCCGCTTGTAAGCTGGGTTATCCCGTTGGCATATTCTGCTATTGCCATGAAGTCGCCATGGACATCCCACAGTCCTGATTTGGGGAACTGGGCCACTGCCTCGATGGATATCGGGCCGGTAAGTTCGGTGTCCATACCCCAGGCAGCGGAGTCGAAGTGATGCTGTCCCCAGCCTGTGATCATTCCGGCGCCAAACTGTTCACATCTCAGCCAGCCAGGGCGGTCGAAGCCTTTCTGAGGATGGACACGGATCTCTGTATAATATACTTCGGGTGTGGATCCGAGCCACATGTCGTAGTTCAGGTTAGGCGGAATTGGCATTTCAGGGGCTTCCGGTCCTGAAGGGTCACCGGGCAGTCCGATTTTGACAGTGTGCAGTTTTCCTATTCTGCCGTTCCTAACCAGTTCGGCAGCTATCCTCCACTGAGGGCTTGAGCGCTGCTGGGTTCCAACCTGCAGGATAACCTTTTGCTTCTTTACCACATCGCAAAGAAGCCTTCCCTCGGTTACTGTAAGGGAGGTCGGTTTTTCGAGATAGATATCTTTGCCGGCTAATGCAGCCTCGATGGCGGGCTGTGAGTGCCAGTGGTCGGGGGTGGTAATCATGACCGCATCTATCGATTTGTCGATCAGCATTTCCTTGTAGTCGCCGTATGTTTTTACATTGACATATTTGCTGTTCCCGGTCTTTTTCGTGTAGAAAGATTCGACCATTTGTTTTCCGAGGGCCGCTCTTGTCGAGTCCACATCGGCAGCTGCCACCACCATCGCGGAATCGAATCTCATTGTGCCCATGATATCTCCTCTTCCCTGTCTGCCGCAGCCAATCCATCCGATATTGATCTTTTCGCTCGGGGGATTTTTGCCTATAACGGAAGAGGGAACAATATTCGGCAGAATCAGCGATCCTGCAGCAGCCTGAGTAGTTCTGGAGATAAAAATTCGTCTTTTCATTTATTTAAGGTTTGGTTTTATTTGTCGGACACTATTCCCCCGGAGGCCCTGAATCGCCTTCCGGGGGATTATCATTTTAAGTATTTAAGAAACACAATTGTTCCGGTTCATAAAGATAAAAATTACGCTCAATAATTACTTAAATGAAAAGTTGTTTTTTAGTCTGTTTACTGTTCCACGATCGACCCTTCACCTTCGCCATCGACCCATTTCCAG
>JAAYQC010000040.1 GCA_012519515.1 Bacteroidales bacterium
CGAATCGAATGACGGCAAGGAAGTATGGTCGGCCGGACTTGGACTGGACAAACACCACGATGATACAAGGAAATGTGCTGAAGCGGCATTCGACATAATGGGAGAGATACTTGAAAGGGAAAACCTCAGCTTTAACAATATAGTACGGCAGTGGAATTATATCGGGGATATTCTCGGGATGCATAACGGATTTCAGAATTACCAGATATTTAATGAAGTAAGGACAGAATACTACAATAAGTACAGAACAATCAACGGATTCCCGGCAGCGACCGGTGTCGGTATGAAATATGGCGGTGTCTATCTCGATTTCTGTGCTGTCAAATCTGATGAAACGGTCAGGATAGAGCCTGTCACCAACCCGAGTCAGGTCAATGCCTATGAATATGGCCAGGAAGTTCTCAAGGGCCGGTCAGCCGGTACGGGTTCATTGAAGAATCCGCCTCAGTTTGAAAGAGGTCTTCTGGTAATCAATAAGGAAGTAAGCACACTTTTCATTTCCGGCACTGCATCGATAATAGGTCAGGAAACGATAGGCAGGGGGGATGTTGCCGAGCAAACAGCAGTATCTATCGAGAACCTGAGAAGGGTTGCTGACATGCGGCGTATCAGAAATCTGACAGGTAAGGACGATAAAGGAAAGTACTCACTTCTTCGCGTCTACATAAAGAGGCAGGATGATTTCGGAATAGTAAGGGATATCTGCAAAGAGCAGTTCAAAGGATCGCCTATCGTGTTCATAGAAGCCGATATTTGCAGGGATGATCTGCTTACAGAAATTGAAGCGGTAATGACACTGTAAATTTTCAGGAAATCCTGCCGGTTTTTTTCTGTTTTTCCGTATTATTACCGGAAAGATTGTCATATTATATCCAGATACCAATGAAAAGACTCTTACTGATATTATCAGTATTGATTATTATTTTTCCTTCATGTTCGCGGAGCAGATGGGAGTTAAAGGATAACGGGGTTTTTGTGAGGCCCCTGTCATCAGCTCCGGGTATCCCGAGACTGATGAGGATAGAAGTTCTTGACGATGGCATTATTCATGTTACGGCTGGTCCCCAGGAAGAATTCTTCGGCGACACGAGCCTTTGCGTGATCGGTCCCGCTGCTCCTGCTCCGGCTTTTACGGCTGTTGAAGAGGCGGACACTCTTGTGATATCGGCTCCGCTGGTAAGGGTCAGAGTGGCCCTGGCCGACGGGCAGGTAACCTTCTGCGATCCGAATGGCAATGTCCTCCTTGAGGAAGTTCCCGGGGGAGGCAAATCGTTCAAACGGATCAGGATTGAAGGAACTTTCGGCTATACTCTTGGCCAGGTGTTCAGTTCGCCCCCCGATGAGGCCTTTTACGGGCTTGGACAGCACCAGTCTGATGAATTCAACTACAAGGGACTGAACGAGATACTGTACCAGTACAACACCAAAGTGTCAGTGCCCTTTATTGTATCAGACAAGAATTACGGCCTGCTATGGGACAACTACTCCCTTACCAGGTTCGGCGATCCACGCGACTATATGCAGATGGATTTGTTCACCCTTTATGATGATGAGGGCAAAGCCGGAGGACTTACTGTTTCATATTACACTGAGGGAGACACGGCCAGGGTCTTTGTCCGAAGAACTGAATCCTCCATTGATTATGAAAATCTTGAGACTGTAAAGAACTTTCCTGAGGGATTTCAGTTTTACAATTCCACGATAACCTGGACCGGTGAGATTGAACCGAAAGAGACGGGGAACTATCATTTCAAGCTTTATTACGCGGGTTACACGAAGCTCTGGATCGGTGATGAGCTTGTGGTACCTGAGCGTTGGAGGACGGCATGGAATCCTAATACATATAAGTTCTCAGGAAAACTTGAGCAGGGTAAAAGATACCCTGTCAGGCTTGAATGGAAACCCGACGGCGGCATCTCATATATAGGTCTCAAGGCTTTGAGTCCTCGTCCCGCTGAGGAACAGGCTTCGCTCAGCCTTAGCTCGGAGATGGGCGATCAGATTGATTATTACTTCATCCGCGGCTCCAACCCCGACGAAGTGATAAGCGGTTACAGAAAACTGACAGGTAAGGCCCCGATCATGCCAAAATGGTCTATGGGCTACTGGCAGAGCCGCGAACGGTACAAGTCGCGGACTGAACTGCTCGATGTGCTCAGGGAATACAGGAAAAGGCAGATACCCATTGACAATATCGTGCTCGACTGGTCGTACTGGCCCGTTGATGCATGGGGTTCGCATGAGTTTGATCCGAAATACTTTCCCGATCCGAAGGGAATGGTCGATTCGGTCCATCTGATGAATGCCAGGATAATGATCTCGGTGTGGCCGAAATTCTATCACACCACCGATCATTACAGGGAGTTCGATAATAATGGCTGGATGTACAGGCAGGCTGTGGACGACAGTGTCAGGGACTGGATAGGGAAGGGCTACATAGGTTCGTTCTATGATCCCTACAGCAAAGGGGCCCGTGAGCTGTTCTGGCAGCAGATGAAGGATCATCTTTATATTCATGGTTTTGATGCCTGGTGGATGGATGCTTCGGAGCCCGATATCCTGTCGAATGCAAGCATTGAGTACAGGAAGAAGCTGTCGACACCCACGGCTCTAGGGCCTTCGACAAAGTATTTCAACACTTATGCCCTGCTGAATGCCCAGGGTATTTATGAGGGACAGAGGGAAGCCGACCCCGACCGCCGCGTTTTCCTGCTTACCCGCAGCGGATTTGCAGGCCTGCAGAGATATTCCACCGCCACCTGGAGCGGTGACATAGGGACAAGATGGGAGGATATGAAAGCCCAGATATCGGCAGGACTTAATTTTGCCCTTTCGGGAATCCCTTACTGGACCTTTGACATAGGCGGTTTCTGTGTTGAAAACCGTTACACGAGGGCTGCTGAAGGATCGGAAGATCTCAGGGAATGGAGGGAACTGAATACGCGCTGGTTCCAGTTTGGTGCATTCTGTCCTCTTTTCAGAAGCCACGGGCAGTATCCCTACAGGGAGATATTCAATATTTCCCCGGCAGGGACACCGGCATACAAGAGCATGGTTTATTACAACCGGCTGAGGTACAGGCTTATGCCATATATTTACAGTCTGGCCGGTATGACCTGGTTCAACGATTACACCATCATGAGGGCAATGGTAATGGATTTCGGAAGTGAAGCCGCTGTCAGGAGTATCGGCGACCAGTACATGTTCGGTCCGTCGATTGTGGTTGCCCCGGTTTACGAGTATAAGGCCCGCGACCGGAAAGTTTACTTTCCCTCGGCTTGCGGATGGTATGATTTCTACTCGGGCCAGTTCATCCCGGGCGGCAGGTATCTTGATGTAAGTGCTCCCTACGAGAGGCTGCCCCTTTTCGTCAGGGAGGGATCGATAATTCCTTTCGGACCGGAGATTGAATACACATCACAGAAGCCGGCTGATCCTGTCACCCTCTTTGTATACACGGGCAGAAATGCCTCTTTCACATTATATGAGGATGAAGGAGTCAACTACGGTTATGAGAGGGGAGAATGTACTTTCATACCCTTCATTTATGATGAGGTTTCGGGCGAACTGACCATAGGGGAACGAAAGGGTCAGTACCCCGGGATGCTCCGGGACAGAACCTTTAATATTGTCTGGGTGACAAGAATAAACAACATTGAATTTGATCCGGATATGAAACCTCATGCCACCTTGAGCTATGACGGAAACCCGGTGGTTGTGAAAAATACTGAACGATAAGCTTATTTAAGCATAATTCGATGAAGGCCTAAGAAAGTGAAATCAGATATTGTTCGCCAAATCCGCTTTTTCCGTGAATCAGTTCCGTTCAGGTGAGGGAAATTGAATTCAAATTGCGTATTTTTAAAAGCTAAAAGAAAATAAAACTTAATACTGTATGGAAAGGAATTTTTTACTGACAATGCTGGCGCTTGTATCGCTGGCGTTTTTTACCGGTTGCGGAAGCTCGTCGAAGAATGTAAGACAGGAAGTTTTCGGGAATCATGAAGGCAAGGACGTATTTCTCCTTACCCTTACAAACCGGAACGGAAACGTGATCAAACTGACAAATTACGGTGCCAAAATTAACTGGATTGAAGTGCCCGACAGGAAAGGTAAAAGGGAAAACATCACATTCGGATACGATACCTTTGAGGGGACCCTGAATGGAGATATGTCGTTCGGTTCCACCGTGGGGAGATATGCCAACAGGATTGCCGGCGGTAAATTCACTCTCGACGGTGTCGAATATGTACTTCCTCAGAACAATGGTCCGAATACGCTTCACGGAGGCCCCAAAGGATGGCACAGCGTGGTCTGGAACACGGAAATACTGAAAGGGAACGAATATCCTGCAGTTAAATTCACCTACAGGAGTCCGGATATGGAGATGGGATTTCCCGGCAATGTGGATGCTGAGGTCATTTATACCTGGACCGACGACAATGAAATAATTATGGATTACAAGGCCACCACCGACAAGAAAACTGTTATCAACCTTACCAATCATGCATATTTCAACCTTCACGGCGCCGGTTTGGATGATATCAACGATCATATTCTTACCATAAAGGCATCGGCCTTCACTCCCGTCGACTCGTTCATGATACCGACCGGGGAAATACGTCCGGTTGCAGGAACTCCCTTTGATTTCACAAAGCCTACCATGATTGATTCGAGGCTTGAGGAACCATACGATCAGCTTATTCTCGGGAATGGCTATGATCACAATTATGTTCTCGACAATGTTGAGGAAGTTGATGCCATGGTATATGAGTCACTCTCAGGCAGGGTACTTGAGGTGATAACCGATCAGCCCGGACTTCAGTTCTATGGTGGCAATTTTCTGGATGGTACCGAGACCGGACACGGGGGAGTGGTTTATGAATTCAGGACGGGATTTTGTCTTGAATCAGGGCATTTTCCCGACAGCCCCAATCATCCTGATTTTCCCACCACTGTTCTGAATCCGGGGGAGACCTATAAAACCAGGACCATCTACAGGTTCTCGGTTCTGTAAGAAATGCAAATGATTAAACATGAATAATATGACAACTCGACGTACTTTTCTTAAAAATAGCGCTTTTACGGCCGCGGGCCTGGCAATCGCACCTGTCCTGACGGGATTCGGAAAGCCTGTGGCTCCGAGTGACAAGGTTAAAATCGGCCTGATAGGCTGCAACGGTCAGGGCTGGAGTAATCTCAGCGCCTATCTTGAAAATCCCATGACGGAATGTATAGCCCTGTGCGACATCGATGATGCTGTGCTCCGGAGGAGGGCCGGCAATGTTGAGAAGATAAGGGGAGCAAAACCTGCCGGTCTTTACAAGGACTGGAGGAGGGTCATTGACAATAAGGATGTCGATCTGGTTATAATCGGAACCCCCGATCACTGGCATTGCCTCCAGATGGTTGCAGCATGCGAGGCAGGAAAGGATGTATATGTCGAAAAGCCTATTGGCAGGACCATCGAGGAATGTAACCTGATGGTAAAGGCTGCTAAAAAATACAAGAGTATCGTTCAGGTGGGCCAGTGGCAGAGAAGCGATCCGCACTGGCAGGATGCAGTCGATTTTGTCAAGTCGGGCAAACTTGGCAAGATAAGGCTGGTAAGAGTCTTTTCATACCAGGGTTGGTGCCCGACTATTCCCGTGCTTGCCGATGAGCCTGTTCCGGAAGGAGTTGACTACGATATGTGGTTAGGCCCCGCCCCGTCAAGAGCTTTTAACCGGAATCGCTTTCACTTCACATTCAGATGGTTCTGGGATTATGCCGGCGGCCTGATGACCGATTGGGGCGTGCATCTTCTCGATTATGCACTGTTTGCAATGAATGTAACCGCGCCGAAGTCGATAATGGCAATGGGAGGCAAATACGGTTACCCTGATGATGCCTGTGAAACCCCCGATAGCCTTCAGGCCATCTATGAATTTGACAGTTTCAATGTTCTGTGGGATCATGCCATAGGGATCGATGATGGTGCATACGGAAGAAACCACGGACTGGGATTTGTGGGTGAGAACGGAACTCTTGTTGTTGACAGGGCAGGCTGGGAAGTGATTCCCGAAAGGGTAAACGGCAAGATCAGGATGGAAGCAGTGCCCCTGAAAAGAGGAAGCAACCAGGGTCTGAGTAATCATGTAAAGAATCATCTCGAGTGTATTGCGAGCCGGAATCCGAAGACGAATGCCGACATAGAAATTGGCGCTCACATAGCCAAATTTTCCGCTCTTGGCAACATAGCCTATCGCACGGGCAAGAAGCTTGTCTGGGACGGTACCAGGTTCACCAACGATACCGAGGCGAACAGTTACCTGGTTCCCGATTACAGGGCTCCGTGGAAGCTGCCTGTTGTTTAGGCGCCTTCCGGTGGCTTGAGCCGGCAACATGAGAGTTCATAAAGCTGATAGATTAATGGATCTGAAAGTATTAAACCTTGCAGGCTGGTTTTTTTCAGTCTGTCTGTTTTTTTCCTGCAGTTCTTCATCCCAAAAGGGAGAATTTTTGTCGGTGCATCCTGATAATCCTCATTACTTCATGTTCAGGGGAAAGCCCGTCATACTCACAGGATCGACCGAGCACTATGGCGCCGTGTTGAATCTTGATTTTGATTATGTAAAGTATTTTGATGAGCTTGCTGCCCGTGGACTAAATGTTACACGAACATTCTCAGGTATTTATGTAGAACCAAAGGGAGCATTCGGGATACGCGGGAATACCCTTGCCCCTGATTCGGGAAGGTTTATTTGTCCATGGGCCAGAAGTAACGAGCCGGGTTACGCGGCGGGAGGAAACAAGTTTGATCTCGACAGCTGGGATCCGGAGTATTTCAACCGGTTGAAGGACTTTGTCGCGGAAGCAGCCAAAAGGGATATCGTGGTCGAACTCGACCTGTTTTCAAATTTCTATGATACGCTGCAGTGGAAGCTGTCGCCGCTTCATTACTCGAATAATGTAAACGGCACTCCGAAAGTAACCGACCACAGGGAAGTGCTGTCGCTGAAGCATCCGGAATTGCTTGAGATCCAGGAAATGATGGTCAGGAAGATCGTTGAGGAGCTAAGGGATTTCGGTAATCTCTATTATGAGATCTGCAATGAGCCATATTTTGGCGATACCCTTGCCCTGAGGCAATGGGAGGATCATATGACCCGGATCGTTGTCGATGCAGAGAAGGATATGGAGCCCAGGCATCTTATTTCGCACAATGTGGCAAACCTCAAAAAGAAGGTCTCACAACCCAGGGAGGGAGTATCGGTTTATAACTTTCATTATGCAGCACCGCCTGTGGCTGTCGGAATGAATTATCATCTTGATTTTCCCATAGGAGACAATGAGACCGGATTTAACGGGACAGACGATGAAACATACCGGAAGGAAGCCTGGAATTTCATTCTTGCCGGAGGTGCTTTGTTCAATCACCTTGATTATTCATTTACTGTCGGAGCCGAGGATGGGACCTTTGCCGTACAGAAAGACCAGCCTGGCGGTGGGGGCAGGGCGCTGCGCGATCAGCTCGGGATACTTGCCGGATTCATGAAGCAGCTTGATTTTATTGACATGAAACCTGTGCCAGACGGAGTTGCAAGGATTATAGGGCAGGAAAAGGTTTCGGTCAGGGGCCTTTTGGATGATCGCCGGACCATGGTGTTCTACCTTGACGGGAATGAAACTCCGGGGACAAGCGCCTTGTTGGAAATAAATCTCCCGGCAGGGTCGCACCGCTTTACCTGGGTCAATACCACTACCGGAGGACAGACTGTGAATGAAATACGAGGTCATAAGGGTGGCTGGCTTATGCTTAACAGCCCTTTGTATATGACTGATATTGCGTTGAGAATCAATTAGCAATTAGCAATTAACAATGAACAATTAGCAATGAACAATGAGCAATGAGCAATGAGCAATGAGCAATGAGCAATGAGCAATGAGCAATGAACAATTATGACACTTAAATGGTTTCAATGGGAACGGCACAAGGAAAGATCGGTGCACGGTATTTCTCTTTGTTTGCTCTGTGCTCTGCGCCCCGTGCCCTGTGCTCTGTGCCCTGTGCTCTGCGCTCTGAGCCCCGTGCCCTGCGCTCTGCGCCCCGTGCTCTGAGCCCTGTGCTCTGCGCTCTGAGCCCCGTGCCCTGTGCCCCGTGCTCTGTGCCCTGTGCCCTGTACTCTGAGCCCTGCGCCCTGAGCCTTCATGAAAGAGTAATGAGAATCAAAATTATATTATCTGCTATTATTATGAAAAAGTTAGTTCGGGTTATGCTTGCCGTTTTTCTAATGGGCTTTTTCTGTCCTGTTGAAGCTCAGCAGGGAGATTATTCCTTTCCTTTCAGGGATCCTTCTTTGGATGAGGAGCAGCGTGTAAACGATCTTGTATCGCGGCTTACTCTCAAGGAGAAGGCTGATCAGCTTGTTTACACTGCACCCGCGATTCCGCGTCTTGGGATTCCCTCTTACAACTGGTGGAACGAAGCCTTGCACGGGGTTGCGCGTGCCGGGTTTGCCACTGTCTTTCCCCAGTCGATAACCATTGCCAATTCCTGGGATGAAGGTCTTATGTTCAATGTAGCCAATGCTATTTCGGATGAGGCCAGGGCAAAATACCATGAGTTTCAAAGGAGGGGCAAGACCGGGATTTACCAGGGCCTCACTTTCTGGTCGCCCAATATCAACATTTTCAGGGATCCAAGGTGGGGCAGGGGCCATGAGACCTATGGAGAGGATCCCTATCTTACCGGCCGTATGGGTCTGCAGTTTGTAAAAGGTTTGCAGGGTGACGATCCGAGATACCTTAAAACTGTGGCAACTGCAAAGCATTACGCGGTGCATTCGGGTCCGGAGCCGCTACGTCACGAGTTCAATGCAAATGTAAGCGAAGTGGATCTGAGGGAAACCTATCTTCCTGCTTTCAGGACTTTAATTGTTGATGGAGGCGCGTATTCGGTGATGGGAGCCTACAACATGTTCCGCGATCATCCCTGCTGTGCGAATCCGGTTCTCTACGGAATACTCAGGAACGAGTGGGGTTTCAAGGGATATATCGTTTCAGATTGCTGGGCAATATCCGATTTCTACAAGTTCACCAACTATGCCGCTGATCCTGCTCAGGCGGCTGCCCAGGCAGTAAGGGCAGGTACCGACCTGGAGTGCGGATATGATTACAAAAACCTTGTTGCAGCCCTTGAAAGAGGGCTGATCACGGAAGATGAAATTACCCTTGCGGCAAAGAGAGTCTTTACAGCGCGCTTCAGGCTTGGGATGTTCGATCCTGACGAAATTGTTCCTTATGCCGGCATTCCTTTCTTTGTCAATTGTTCCGATTACAATAATACACTTGCCCGGAAGGCAGCCTGCGAATCAATAGTGCTTCTCAAGAATGACAACAATATTCTTCCCCTTGCCAAAACGCTAAAGACCATTGCCGTTATCGGGCCCAATGCAGATAATTTCGAAGCCCTGATCGGGAACTACAATGGAATCCCAAAAGATCCGGTTACCATACTCAGGGGAATAAGGAACAAGCTGGAGCCCGAAACCGAGGTGATTTACGCCGAGGGAAGCGACCTGGCGGAAGGCGTTCACAATCTCACCGTCATTCCTTCGCGATACCTGCAGGCTCCCGACGGAAGACAGGGCGCACTTGGAGAATACTACAACAACAGGGATATGAAGGGAGAACCTGTCTTTACACGCAGGGACGACCAGATAGATTTTTACTGGGAGCATTTTTCGCCTTCGCAGGATCTGCCGGACGATGATTTCGGGGTTAAATGGACTACATACCTTGTTCCTCCCGAGAGCGGTTCGTATGCAATCGGCAGTTGGGGATCGTCGGCTTATGAGATACATTTCGAAGGCAAGAAGGTCCTTTCGGACAGGAGCGAACATCATGCTTTTCATAAGGAGTTCCAGACTGAGCTTGTGGCCGGCCGGAAATACAAGATTGAAGTGTTTTACAAGAATTATGCAGGCGATGCCGATATTAAGCTTCTCTGGAGCCAGCCCCGCGAGGATATGCTTCAGGAGGCTGTTTCAGCAGCCGGTCGGGCCGATGCAGTTGTGCTGGTGCTTGGTCTATCGCAAAGGCTCGAAGGAGAGGAAATGCCTATCAAGATCGAAGGATTCAGCGGCGGTGACAGGACGGACATCAGGCTTCCTGAAGCCCAGGAGAAACTTCTCGATGCCATTGTTGCCACTGGCAAGCCTGTAATAGTGGTTCTTACCAACGGAGGGGCAATTGCAATAAACAATGCTCAGGAAAAAGCTGCCGCTATATTGCTTGCAGGTTACGGAGGACAACAGGCTGGTAATGCTGTTGCCGATGTCATCTTCGGTGATTACAATCCTGCCGGCCGATTGCCCGTGACATACTACAAGTCAATCGATCAGATACCCGAATTCGAGAATTACAACATGACAGGAAAAACCTACAGGTATTTCCTGAAAGAACCATTGTATCCTTTCGGCTATGGTCTGAGCTACACTACATTCAGCTACAGTGATCTGTCGCTTCCCGAAAAGGCTGTTGCCGGAGAAAAGATCAGCGTGAAAGTAAAAGTTACCAATACCGGC
This sequence comes from Bacteroidales bacterium, assembly GCA_012519515.1. Taxonomy (GTDB): domain Bacteria; phylum Bacteroidota; class Bacteroidia; order Bacteroidales; family VadinHA17; genus LD21. Next base: position 10,569 of record JAAYQC010000040.1, read on the forward strand.
AAAGTGGAAGGTGACGAGGTAGTACAGCTCTACCTGACCGACGAGAAGGCAACAACCCCCAGACCGGTAAGGCAGCTTGAGGGCTTCTCCAGGATCAGCCTTAAACCCGGTGAAAGCAAAATTGTTGAGTTCAGTCTCGAACCGCGACAGTTTTCAATCATCAACAAGAAGAACAAGAGAATGATTGAACCGGGATACTTTTCAATCACGGTCGGCGGAAAACAGCCCGGATTCAGCGGTTATCTCGATCCTCAGTTCACGAATGTCGTCAGCGGAAGGATAAGGCTTAGCGGAAAAGAAGTTGCTTTTGCCAATTAGGCGGCAGGGCTCAGAGCACAGAGTACAGGGCGCAGGGCACAGGGCGGAGGAACGGCTTGCGGCGAGCG
>JAAYQC010000041.1 GCA_012519515.1 Bacteroidales bacterium
CAGAATATGCTTCCTTTTCAGGAAACGAAGTGTTCAGGTAATTACTCTATTTGGCAAGATAAAATCCCCGGGAGAAGGTATGTATGGCGGAACAGGTGGCTTTGACCTCTATTATGTTGGTATTGAAAGATTCAAATAACAGAAGACAGGGGAGCAGGAAGGGGAGGAGCTGCAATGCCTGGTGCGGAAAAGAGGAAAAGTGGTTCGGGCAAGGGAAGGAGATAAAGAATAGCTAACTAAAAACCCTGCAAATGATGAGTTTGCAGGGTTTATCTCTTATGAAAAGGCTTATTGATTTTTGTCCAGGTTACTTTGTAAAATGTGCATTGTTAGCCCTTGTTCCAGCGAAATAAATGAATGTGCTGTCGGTAATTTTAACTTTATCGGTTCCTTCTGCCTTTCTGGTTTTTAATGTAAGAGTGCTGTCGGAGCGGTGAGTGTCGTGATTCATTATCGCTGCATCACGGGACTTGTCGTCCTTTTTTATCACACAAAAAATGAGGAAAAGTATGATAAAAGGAGTAATCCAAAACAGGTAGTCTTTTTGATATATTTCAGATTTGAATGACATTTTTCTAATTAAACTTTATCATTTAATATTGTGCCTCGCGGAAACACTCAATATGCTGTTCGGGCAGCAATGCTGCCCGCTGAAATGCACATGCAAATTACACCAATTCCCACCCTAAAGTCAATCGCGTTAGTCAAAGAAAACCGTGCTTTCATCAACAAAAATCAGTTGTTAGTCACATCAGGAAATTAAGCTCTTCTTTTTTATCAAGGGGAGATTCGGAGAGAAAAAAACTTGTTTTTTGATGCCATGCGGTGTCATTACGGAGTTTTTTGGATACAGAAACACTGCTTCCCGGGAATTTCGGAATTTAATAACTATCTTTAGCATTATGAAGAAACTGTTGTTATTAATTCCTGTATTGATCCTGCTTGCCTCATGCAATAAGGAAGTGTGCCCTGCATACAGTGATGCTGCAAATAATGTGAAATCGTCTGTTTTCCAGAGCAAGGCTTACCGCGCTGACGGAATTAACCGGGTTTACAGGGATGCCTATTCCTACAGGAAGAAATAACTGGAATTATTGATCCGGATATGAAAGTGATTATCAATATAATGAAGCTCGGGAGCCTATACGCACGAGCTGTTCCATCCTGATTCGGGAGCCTGCCATACCCTGACCGGCTTTCCTCTCCGGGTTATAAATTCCGATCTTGAAACATAAATACCATTGCCCGAAGAAAAGCAATAATAATAGTATCTATTCTTTTGTATCATCCATGGATCGGCGCCATCAAAAATTGGATTTGTAAAGTGCTTTAGTGGTTTTGCCGGATCTTTCCGCACCGGATCCTGCCCGATATCAGACGTGATCAGAATGATAAGAGGCAAAAGCCAAAATCTTATATCATAGATGTTGAACATAAGATTAAAGATAAAACATGGATAAAATTCCAAACCTTGTGCTAATCGATAAAAATCTCCTTCAGCACTGATTTGACCTTCTTTACCTCTGCAGGATTTAAGTCGCCGATAACTTTCAGAATCCTCTTCTTCTCTATGGTCGTGATTTGATCAAGAGCGATCCTGACCTGCTTTGTTCCGGTTTTTATTCTTACCCTGGTCGGGTAGTCCCCGGTATCCGGACACAGGGGAGCCAGCGTAATGGTTCTGAGAGCGCTGTTCATCTCAGCGGGAGAGATTACAACGCATTGCACGCCATTGCCGGCTTCATTGCCGGAAGCAGGATCCTGACCCGCGAGCACTATGCTGTACTGGTTTACTTCCATGGGATTGTGGATTAAAATAAGATTGATTACTTAATAAGAAGAATGTCCTCTCCCCTTGAATTCATCTCATTCAAGGCCTTGCCCCAGCCATCTCGCGACTGTCTCTGGGCTGAGATCTTGATGTGATTCTTCCTCAGTTCAAGATCCACCTTGTTCCGGATGTCGTACCTTTCAAGGATTGCCCTGCCGAGTATGATCCCTTTTGAGTTCCCGATCTGAATTACTTGAATTTCCATTGTTTACACGATGTTATAACATTGTTATAACAAAGTAATTCATTATATTTTTTATATCAAAATTATATTCCCGGCGTTTTTGTAATAATAGCACAGGGCTCAGGGCACGGGGCACAGAGTGGAGGAACGGCTTACCATTCTTCCCGCATACCAAGTAAGAACCCACCCCTAGCCCCCCGCTTGAGCGGGGCAGGCTCTCCGGTGGAGGGGATCCATATAGAGCAGACCCGTGCAGCCTGTACGCCGCTAGCTGCCCGTTTGCTACTCTCGAACCTTGAACCCCGAACCTCGAAATAGGATCGCGTACTGCATACTGTTCCTGCCTGAAAGGACAGGATGGCGAAGTTCCGGTAAATTATCTATTGCGACCAGGACGTGGGTTTTCTGTCCCAGCGATGTTTTTCGAGTTCCTTAAGAAGTTCGGGTGTCAATGGACCGGCATCGCTGGCAGCCAGATTGCTCCTGGCATGTGATGGCTTTCTCATCCCGGGTATTATGGTACTGACAGTGGGTTCGCTGAGAATAAAACGCAACGCCATCTCCGGCATGGTCATCCCTTCAGGTAAAATAGCCCTGAGTGCTTCAGCTCTGTCAACACTGGCATTAAGATTTTCGGGAACAAAATAAGTATTCCTCCAGTCTCCTTCAGGCCATCTAGACTCTTTGGTCAGAGTGCCGGTGAGAGTTCCCTCATCGAAGGGAACACGCGCGATAACGGCCACGTTCATCTCACGGCAGGCCGGGAACAACTCATCTTTTGGATTCTGATCAAAAATATTGTAGATAACCTGAACGGAGTCTATCAGTCCGCTTTTTACAGCTTTAACCCCGTTCCATGGCTCCCAGCGGTTAAGGCTAATCCCAATGGCATGGAACAATCCCTGTTCCTTCAGTTCTATCATCTTCCTGATACCGCGGTCGTCCTCCAGCCACTTGTCCTCCCAGGTATGGAACTGCATCAGGTCGAAAGAATCGAGCCCGGCATTTTTAAGACTCCTGTTTACATATTCCTCAATATGGTCGGGAGGGAAGCAGTCGTCGAGGGTGTATTCCCGTCTGGCCGGCCATTTGAAGTTCTTTGGCGGCATCTTGGTTGCAGTGTATAGCTTTTTACCGGGGTTTGCCCTTATAATTTGTCCGAGGAGCCCTTCGCTCTTCCCAGCGCCGTATCCCCATGCAGTGTCGAAAAATGTGCAGCCGAGATCGACAGAAAGCTGAAGCGACTGAAGCGATTCATCATCGTCTGAACCGCTCCACTCCGCCATGCCCCACATACCGTAGCCGATTTCACTTACTTTCCAGTTTGTTCGTCCGAATGTTCTGTATTTCATAGTGTATGGCATTAATTTATTGAATATCTGTTTGAAACAGGATGGCATCACAGAAGCCGGGACTGAGCCCTTTCCTGCCCGTTACGGCATAATTTTCAGTCAGCATGAGAATTTTAAATTACCTGTTTGTTCCAGTCATGCCGGTCTGTTAAAATAGCTCATATAAATGTACATGAAAAATCCCAATTGACACCCAAACGAATAAAAATCCGGAGAGATTTATAGGAGAAAGATGATGGATTCTGAAAACAAGTAATCACCGGAACATAGGTTTTGCCCGTTATTAACGGCATTTGAACTCGGGATCAATCTTTCGGGTAAATCCTTTGTTCCCGGTTAAGGATTTTATCCTTAATTTTATCCTGATTCATCAGGTATATCAATCCGGGTTTATGGAAGAAAAACTCCTTTACAAGATACGTGTCAAGGGTTATGTCCAGGGAGTGGGATTCCGGTGGCGGACACTGAGACAGGCTGCAAGTCGCGGGATAAAGGGTTATGTGAAGAATATGCCCGATGGCAGTGTATTTATCGAGGCCGAAGGAACAAGAAAGCAGTTGAGGGATTTCGCCGACTGGTGCAGGAAGGGGCCCGGATATGTAGAATCGGTTACGGTTGATGTTTATCCGCCCATGGATTACGAGGGTTTTACCGTCAGGTATTAGAGACTGGCACTTTTATTCACTTTTGAAACAAGGCAGGGAATGCGATGTATTAATGTTTTCCTATTTTTATAAATTTACCATTGAGAAATCTCGTTATGAAGATTAACCCGATTTATTTAAGCTTAGTGTTACTGATGGCAATTGCCACCGGATGCAAGCAGCCATCGGAAAAAACTGCAATCATTTCCGATCCCTTTGATACGCTGGCTCTGATCGAAGAAAGAACAGCCATTGACTTTCCATATACCGAAAAGCAGATCGACAGGCAGCTGAGAAAAAGGATAGGGAGGCTTTCTGCTGAGGAAAAGACTGAAATGGAGAGAAGAAACTGGCTGGAATACAAGATTATAGATGGCGAAAAGAGATATTTCAGCAGGGCTGCGCGGAACCTTCAGCTGATCAGGGACTTTCACTTCAACCGGGCAGCAAGCGACAGCATGCAAGCCTCCAATCCGGAAATCATCCACAGGAAAAGCCATACCAGATTGATTATGAATGCCTCGCAAACAGAGGCTCTGCCGGTCCTTCCTGTCAGCATGACTATCAATTACACTCTTAAGGTTCTTCCTGATGCCGTTCCTCCCGGTGAAACTGTCAGATGCTGGCTGCCGTATCCACGGGAAGATCATCCTAGGCAGGGCAATGTGAAATTCATTTCAGCTTCTCCGGGAGATTATTTTATCGCACCCGATTCGGCTGTTCACAGGACAGTCTATCTGGAGGCAAAGGCTGAAAAGGGTAAACCGGTAATGTTCAAAACATCCTTCAGCCTTGAAACAAGAGGGCAATATTTTGATCCTGAAAGAATAGCCTTCCAGCCATACGACACAAGTTCGGCCTTATACAAGAAACATACTTCCGAACAGCTCCCGCACATCTGTTTCACGGATAACGTCAGGAAGCTGGCCGATTCAATAGCAGGGGACGGGGAGAATCCTGTGGAGACCTGCCGGAAATTATATCTATGGTTCTCAAACAATATACCCTGGGCAGGTGCACAGGAATACTCGATACAAACAACTATTCCGGAATATGTAATTCAGAACCGGAGAGGCGACTGCGGGATGCAAACCTTCCTGCTGATGTCGATGCTGCGGTATAAGGGGATACCTGTTAGATGGCAGAGCGGCTGGAAGGTGCCGCCCGACGGGAAAAATCTTCACGATTGGTGTGAGGTATATATTGAAGGCGCCGGATGGATACCTGTCGATATTTCATACGGACTGCAATACTCTGAAGACAGGAAGCTGAAGGAATTCTACATCTCGGGCATCGATTCATACAGGCTGATAATCAACAATGGAGTTTCAGGCAGGCTATGGCCCGAAAAGACTTTTTTCAGAAGCGAACCTTACGATTTTCAGAGAGGAGAGGTGGAATGGAAGGGAGGGAACCTTTATTTTGACAAGTGGGATTACGAAATGGAAATTATTTACGATAAATGAGAAAAACACAGCATAAAACCTGGTCAGGCGCTTTATTCATATTCATTGTTATTTTTATAACAACAGGGTGTGCCCGCGAGGAAAGCGCGGTTGCTGATATTAACCACCTTATCGATTCCGTGGGAATAGTCTGGGTGCCTGATCTCAGGGAAGGGATTTTCGATGTCCGCTTTACATCGTCTGAATCGGGATCGGTGCTTCAGGGCGAAACGACGGTTCCCGAAGCAAAAGAGATGATAACCGCCATTCTCAGACAAAAAGGAGTTGTTTTTCTCGATAGCCTTTCAGTACTTCCGGAGCACGGATTGCAGGCAAATCCCTGGGGACTGGTTAAGGTCAGCGTGTGCAATATCAGGTTTATCTCTTCCTATGATGCTGAAATGGTAAGCCAGGCCCTGATGGGAACTCCCGTGAAGATATTTAAGCAAAAAGGCGGATGGCTGCTTGTTCAGACGCCCGATATGTACCTCGGATGGGTGGATAGTGATGCAATAACGGTTTTAACCATAGATGAACACGATTTGTGGAAATCATCCGAAAGGATAAGCTGCACGGCTAAAACCGGTGATATCTGGTCCGGCCGCACAAAGGAGAAACCGGTTTCCGATTTTGTGGCAGGATGTATTCTGGAGATAACCGGAACGGGAAGCGGAGGCTATGATGTCAGGCTCCCCGATGGCCGGACGGGATTTATCCCGGCAGATGCGGCCGTCCCTCTTGATAAACTGTCAGCCGGAGATCTGCTGACACCGGAAAATCTTGTTTCGTCGGCTGAGTCGTTCATGGGAATCCCCTACCTGTGGGGTGGGACATCCGCGAAGGGATTTGACTGCAGCGGCTTTGTCAAAACGGTTTATTTCCTTAATGGATTGATACTCGACCGCGATGCATCACAACAGTTTCAGAACGGATTAAGGATAAGGGCCCGAAGGGAGTCATTCCCCGATTCGCTGATGGCAGGCGATCTGATGTTCTTCGGTTCATCGCGGCGAGGACGCCCAAGAGCAAGCCATGTCGGGATGTACATCGGCAACGGGGAATTCATTCATTGTGCGGGAATGGTCAAAGTCAACAGCCTCGATTCCACGAAGCTTAATTACAGCAGGCCGCGAAGGGATTCCTACCTGGGCGCCAGAAGGATGATTGGAACACCCGTCGGGAAGGGAGCCATGCCCCTGCTCCAACACGATTGGTATTTTTAGCTTTTAATGAAAATATAAAATGAATAAAAGAGAATTTTTAAAATACAGCACCTTTCTGATCGGAGGTACAATGATAGGCACTCAGGCAGAAGCTGCTATGCCTTTCTTCACCACCGGCAGGGGAAAAAGAAAAAGAAGCGGGAGGCTTACACTAAGGTTCACTCCCTACACCCTTCAGTTAAAACATGTTTTCACACTGGCGACAAGTTCCAGGACAACAACCCCGGTTGTTCTCACTGAAATTGAATATGATGGAGTGACAGGATACGGAGAAGCCTCAATGCCTCCATATCTCGGCGAGAGCCATGAGTCGGTTTCCGCCTTTCTTTCACGTCTCGACCTCGCTCAGTTCAGTGATCCCTTTATGCTGGTTGACATACTTGAATATGTTGAAAACCTGATGCCCGGGAATCCTGCCGCCAAGGCATCGGTCGACATTGCCCTTCACGACCTGATCGGAAAACTGGTGGGGGAACCTTTTTACAGGCTGTTCGGACTGAATCCGGCAAGGGCTCCCCTGACCAGCTTTACCATCGGACTGGACACTCCTGAGGTGATCAGGCAGAAAGTGCTTGAAGCGGAACCATATAAGCTGCTAAAGGTCAAGCTTGGAAGGGATAATGACAGGGAGATGATTGAGGTAATAAGGTCCCTGACCGACAAGCCTCTTTGTGCCGATGTAAACCAGGGATGGAAGGATAGAAATCATGCTCTCGAAATGGCATGGTGGCTGAAGGAAAAAGGAGTGGTCTTTCTCGAACAGCCCATGCCGAAGGAAATGAAGGACGACAATGCCTGGCTTAGCAGCGAAAGTCCCATACCCATAATAGGAGATGAGGCAGTAAGGAATATCCCGGAACTGATGAGCAACCGGGATGTATATTCCGGCATCAATATAAAGCTGATGAAATGCGGCGGCATGAATAACGCGATGAAAATGATCAATATAGCAAGGGCATTCGGGATGAAGGTGATGATAGGATGCATGACCGAGACTTCATGTGCCATTTCGGCCGCTGCCCAGCTTTCACCACTGGTCGACTGGTGCGACCTCGACGGGAATCTCCTGATAAGCAATGATCCTTTCATGGGGCTTAATGTTGTTGATGGTAAAGTCGCCCTGCCTGATAAGCCCGGGCTTGGAATAACGAAAATTTAATGAGAAATTCCCGGGAACGGGTCTCTAGTTTAGTCCAAACCTGTAGCTGAGTTTTACCAGGAATATATTTCCAAGACGGTAATCATCATTATCCCTGAAAAGATTCCGGTCGAACAGCTTGCCCATGTTGTCAAGGTAATCCATTTGTCCTGAAGAATTGAATCCGCTTCTTGTCTGGCTCCATACCAGGTACAGGGAAGAACCGGGTGAATATTCCCACCTCACGACAAGGTTGGACAGGAATTCCTGAACGTTGAAGTCACTGATGTTAAATGAATAATCGACAATTCCGTCAAGGTTTTCGTCAATTTTAACTGATCTGTCAAGTTTGCTGATCTCGTCTGAAGTGTAAGTATGGAACCTGTCGGTGAATTTGCCGGCCATCGGATCGGTAATATACTTGTAATCGTAGTATCTGCCTGATGCGATGAATGGCTGGCCCCAGTACTGGATCGTAAGGTCAGGACTCAAGTTAAGATTGATCCTCAGGGAGGTATTAATAGTTTTCCGGTCGATGCTGGCGAAAACGTATCTGGGCTCGTCGCCCATCTTTTTTTCGCTGACATATTGAAGCTCGGTAAATGAAGAAGAGTAACCGGGATTAAGTGATATACTGATGTAATTTGTCGGTTTCCAGGAAATGCCCGTGCGGAACGACATGTTTACAAGGTTGTTCTCGAAGCCCTTATTGTAACTCCCGGAGATTTGAAGTTCCAGTTTTTTCCTGCTGTCGGTAGAGAAGCCTGTGTTAACGGACATTCGTCCGGGAGTGATCATTGTCGGACCTCCTCTCAGAAGTGAAGCGTCGCGGGCGTCTGTCTGCATGTTTCCGTAGATCCAGGCATTCCAGTAGTTTTTGAAGGTCATGCTCGCGTTTGCTTCAAGTCCGCTCTGTACCCTCACTCCTCCGAAGTTATAGAATGTCCAGACATCAGTGTTAATATTGTAGCGGCGATAGATACCCTTTGGCTCCCACTGACTGTAACCCACCCATAGCAAGGGCATAATTCTGTCGGCCTGCTGAAGGTATCCCAGATCGTTGATCTCAAATCCGGGGGTTTTCCATAAAACCACGGCCATTGTATTAAAGTGACCATTAAGTTTTCCGAGCTGGATTCTTCCGCCGGCTCCGGAAAGGGAGGTGCGGGACGGATCGTAAACCGCGTAATCCTTGTCGGGCCTCTGGAAATATCTGGCCGATGATTTCTGAGTACGCTCAAGAGCATCAGTTGTACCGCTAACCTTGCTGAGTGCCGTATTGACATTGAACATCCATTTTTTGTCCTTGAAGTATTGTGTGAAGTCAATTCCTCCGGAATAAGCTGATTTATGCATAAAGTCATCAAGATTCTCATCCAGGTCGCGGCTGGTTCCCGTGAAAATCGCTCCCACGATGGTTTTTCCCTCGTTGAAGTCTTTCTGAACCCTTCCCACCATATAGTTGGTAAGAGGTTCCACCGTCTCGTACGATTTTTCACCATTGTTGTCAATCTCAGCCTTTTCCTCGGCGGTGACTGCTTCGATAAAGCCCAGAGAAAGGCCGTCTTTTGTCTTTCCGGTGAGTTTTGCCGCCCCGATGATGGTGGTGAAATTCGGAACGTCGGCATACATTCCGTCGCTAAGCTTAGGATTTCCCTGGGGTCTGCGGCCTATCCTTCTCGTGTAGAGAAGATTGTCATTCCCGACATCACCGTTGCCGATGCCTATGCTGAAATTCGTTATGTTGTTTCCCTCGATGAAGAAGGGTCTCCTTTCGCTGAAGAAAGTCTCATAGGCGGAAAGGTTAACTTCCGACGGGTCTGCTTCAACCTGACCGAAGTCGGGGTTAATGGTCAGATCCATGGTCATGTTATTGGTTACCCCGATCTTGGCGTCGATACCTCCGTTCAGCCCGTATCTCCTGCCTTTATCACGATAGGGATTGCCCGGTTCGGCCTTGAATCTTTCGAGCCTGGTAACCCCATAAGGGGTGATATCGAATATCTTCCTGGGCTTTATCTGCTCCAGCCCGGCAAGCTCTCCGAACATGTGAACAAGTCCGGGTGCATCCTTTGGAATATGCTGCCAGAACGACATTTCATTCTTCCGGTAAAGAAAGCGGGCAAGCTCCAGTCCCCAGATATCACCTGAGTTTTTATCGAACCTTACCTGGCTGAAAGGTATTTTCATCTCTGCCGTCCAGCCTTCGCTGTTTATCGAAGTTTTACCCCACCAGTTCGGATCCCATGAGGAGTCCTCCATGTTGCCGTCGTCACTGAACATCACGTCATACTTCACACCGCTCGAAGTAATACCGAAAAGAAAGCCGGTGCGGAGATCATGGAAGCTGTCGAAGATGATGGCGACAAGATCGCCGTCAGCTTCATCACGCCTTGTCAGCCGGTTGACAATACTGTCGGGACTGCTGTCGAAAGCCTTGAACGCTACATAGATATTGTTATCATCAAAGAGGATCTTGAACTCGGTACGCTGCGATGCTTTTGCTCCATTGTAAGGTTCAAACTGAGTGAAATCGTCAACCCAGACACCCTCCTTCCAGGCTTCATCGTCAAGAATCCCGTCGATGGAAGGAGATGTTGCAATTCTTGTTGCAGTATATTGTTTCTTTTCAGTTGTCTGTCCGCTTATAACCGAGGTTCCAATCAGCATACTTATAAAACACAGCCCAATAATTCTCATCGTAAATTTTCTTTTCACAGTCCGAATTAAAGACGATGAAAAAAGGCATTTGATTCAAATTAATTGTTATCAAGAATGATTTTAAATAAAAAAACTATTCGCTAATCCTGCCGCCATGCGGGTAGATTGTGATTTTACAGGCTTTTATTGACTCAGTGAGACATTGGGAAAATAATATTATTATCTTGGGTGAAAATACAAGATTATGATATCACGAAGATCATTTATTTCAAAAGGCGCAGCTCTGGCAGCCGGAGCAATGATAATTCCCGAAGTTATGGGAAGAAATATCCCTGAACCACCTGCATCGGTATTGAAAGGAAAGAAGGTTCTTTTTGTCTGGGGCGGATGGATGGGTCATGAACCCGACAAATGCCGCGACATTTTTGTTCCATGGATGAAATCGGAAGGAGCGGAAGTAGTGGTTTCGGATACCCTCGATTCCTATACCCAGCTTGACCTCAAGAATGATTTTGACCTTATCGTTCAGGCATGGACCATGGGCACTATTAAAAACGACCAGGAAAAGGCCCTTCTTGCAGCAGTTAAGGCAGGTACGGGAATTGCCGGGTGGCACGGAGGAATCGGTGACTCATTCAGGAACAACACCGAATACCAGTTCATGGTAGGAGGACAATGGGTGGCACATCCCGGAGGGGTGATTGACTACCGGGTTAATATTACCGACCATGAAGACCCTGTGACGAAGGGACTTGAGGACTTTGACATGCACTCGGAACAGTATTACGTTCATGTGGATCCAAATGTCAAAGTACTTGCAACCACCACATTCACCGACCAGCACTCCGATTGGATAGGAGGAAACGTAGTGCCGGTAGTCTGGAAAAAGGTTTATGGAAAGGGAAGGGTTTTCTA
>JAAYQC010000231.1 GCA_012519515.1 Bacteroidales bacterium
GGCTTTGGAAAAGCTCGCCAAAAACGAGGTGGTTGCTCTGGATGAGGAGCGCAAAGCCGCTATGGTTTCCAACCTCCTGGTGGTGCTATGCGGAAACCGGGACGTCCAGCCAGTTGTAAACAGCAGCATCCCGCATTGACGAGAACCGTCGGCAAGAAGGAAAGGCGCGCAGGGCAATGCATGCAGCAGCACCACAAGAATCCGTCCTGAGCCTTACAGGAGGTTATCATGAACGTATGCCTGATTACGGCTGTTTCCCATCCGGGCTGCACGGCGCACATCCGGGACGCGTTTGTGGCGCAACTCAACAGCCTGATGCCTGAAGCGCAAATCAGCCACCAGTTTGTCCTCCCCGAAGACGGCCCTGCCTATTGCCTGGGCTGTAAAGCCTGTTTTGATCAGGACATGAGCGCCTGCCCGCACCGGACGGTTACACTGCCCATCTGGCACGCCATGGAGGATGCCAATTTGCTGGTATTCATTACCCCCACCTATGTATTCAGCATTCCCGGACAGTTGAAAGCTTTGCTGGATCACTTCGGCAGCCGGTGGATTGTGCATAAGCCAAGCCCCAAAATGCTGGGCAAGCAAGCCCTGATCATCAATCAAGCCGTGGGGGCAGGATTTCGCAGCACCCTGATCCCCCTGAAGCACAGCTTGCGTTTCTGGGGTGTGAAGCGCGTGTACAGCATCAAAGTCCGTTTGGGCATGACGGATTACGACCTGGTAGACCAGAAGGTAAAGACAAAACTGAGCCGGAAAATAGAAGAAAAAATCCGAATCATTGAGGATGAAAAGCGGGATGTTTCTCCGGGTTTTGTTGCAAAGCTCCTGTACCACGCCATGGCCATCGGCCATCGAGGGATCCATAAGATGCTGCAAAAGAAAGGCCAGCCTGTTGCCAGCGACTATCTGTTCTGGCAAAAAGAAGGATGGTTGGACGGCCGTTTTCCCTGGAAAGACAAGGCCTGAGCGAGCAGCATACCGGATGAAACGGAGGAAAACATGCGTTTCGTAGGAAGACTTCTCATGATCGTAGGCAGCGCTGTTTTGCTGGGCATCATAATTTTTGCATACAGAAACATGAACCATGATGTGTTGAATGAGCGTTTTTTGGAAAAAACGGGATATAAGCTGGGGTTTACGGAAGGTATGGCACAGTTGGACGATGGGTCAGAAATATACTATATCGAAGGCCCGAACAAGGGGCCAAAACTCCTTTTGCTTCATGGTCAACAGGTAAATTGCTTCGACTACGCAAAGGTATTGCCAGGATTGTCAAAAGAATTCCATGTATATGCCCTAGACTACTATGGCCATGGAAGGTCATCCAAAAACCCTGATAAATATCAGGCAGTTTCGATAGGGAATGATATCGTCTGGTTCCTCCAGAACGTGATCAAGGAAAAGGCTTATATTTCCGGTCATTCATCGGGAGCGTTGCTTGCCGCTTACGTTGCTGCCAAGGCGCCGGACCACATCATGGCCGCCGTTTTAGAGGATGGGCCTTTCTTTTCCACCCTTCCCGGCCGGGCAGAAAAGACCATTTCATGGCTGAGTTTTCAAAATATGCATGACTATCTGCATCAACAGGAGATCGATACCTTTATGGAGTACTCCTTGGAGCATGACTATATGCAGGAAATTTTTCATGCCGAAGCCCCTTGGATCTGGGACAAGATGATAAAAAAACCTGCCTTGAAGTATTTAAAGAAGCATCCCGGGCAAATCCCCAAAATATGGTACTTTCCGCCGGAATTGGGGATCAACTCCATCTATGCAATCAATGCCAACATGCAGGACGGAACAAGCCAGTATGATCTACGGTTTGGCGCTTCCTTCTACGATTTTTCCTGGTTTGAAGGATTTGACCAGGAAGAAATCCTGAAGAATATACAGTCTCCTGCCATCGTGATGCATGTAGCGCCCAATAAAATCACCGCCCCCGGCTATTATGATGCGAACGGGGTTTTGCTTGCCGCAATGGATGAAATGGATGCACAAAGAGTAGTTGATTTGCTGCCCCACGGCACCTACATCGGGGGCTTTCCATCCAGCCATGATATCCATGCAGACCTGCCGAGCGACTATATCAAGGTTTTGCTCGATTTGAAGGATCAAATGGAAAACTGATGCTTCGCGTCATGCTTGCTCCCGCAGGTACCAATTGGGCGCGTCCGGGTCGTGGCCGTGCTTTTTGATGTGCCGTACAACCATAAAGGTCAGGAGTCTGGCGAAAAAATGGGTCATGATAGAGCCCATGGCGGTTTCTGCCCGTTCATACAGGCTGTCGGGAGATGAACTGCCCTCGATAATATGTTGGACAAACAGGTCAAAAGCCGGCACGACTTTCTTGCGGCCAATATGCTTTTCCAGGGGGTTGCCGTCCAGCATGGCGCCGCCGCCCAGCACAAAACCGCCCTGCCAGGCAATCTGGTTTTGTTCCGCAAAAAATTGAAGGCAGGTTAGCCCATGCCGGTGGGTATGTACATAAGGCATGCCGCCGTTGATGATGCCATACAGTTTCTGTCCCGAGAAACCGCCGGCCTGGGATGCCGTTTCCAGCAGTTCAATCAACCGGGCCGGATAGGTGTTGATATAGCAAGGGCCGGATATCACGATGGTTGCAGCCTTTTGCATGGCCAGGACCAGCGCATCCAGACTGCCTTGCTGGGGCAGATACGTCACCTTGCCGCCGGTGACGGTACAAATGCGCTCCAGCAACATGGCGCTGGTGCCTTTCCGCCTGGGACTTGCGCAAAGGAGCAAGATGTCCGCTTTATTCATGGGTAACCTCCCGGGCGATTTCATGTATCAGCCCTTGGTCCAATCTGCTGTCCAGGAGAAAGGCCTTCCCTTTGGCGCTCATGATGTTTTTGTTTTCCGCGTGCAAGGAACAGAAAGCCGACTGCTCCGCTTCCCCGAGATGATCCCCGATGCCCACCATGTAGTAGCGCATGCCCTGCCCGCTCATGCCCTTCACCAGTTCCCCGCCGCTCACCCGGTATCGAGGGTTGCCCACCGCCGCCATGCGATCCATCACTTTTTTGATATGATGGCTGACGCCGCCGAATACCACCGGGGATACCAATACCAGCGCCCGGCACCCTGCGATCTTGGGCAGCACCTGCTGCATGTCATCCTGGATGACGCACCGGCCATAGGTCTTCCCGCTGCAGCTGGCGCAAGCGGCGCAGGGCTTGATGTCCATGGTGTTGGCGGCAAAATAGACGACCTGCGGATCCAGGTGGGAAACAGCTTCCTCCAGCACAGCACCCACCATTTCCTGGCCATCATCCGAAACAATCGCGATCATACGGTGTCCTCCTTCTGCTTGATGCCATTTTCGATGGATTTCAGATTCTGATCCAGTTGATGGATCACCTGACGGGCTATAGCCAGCGCTTCGGTAGGGATCCCTTGAAACAGGCTATCCATGAACAGGACACTGCTTTCACGATATTTCTGTTCAAAAGCCTCGGTTGCCGGGGTACGCCTTACCAATGTCCGGCGCAAATCATTTTTGTCTTTTTCCAGGGACACCAACCCGACAGACTGCAAGCGCAGCAACAGTTGCTTCACATTTTGATGGGACGTACCGATAAAACCAGCCACCCGGGACACGGAGGTATCGGGCTGCAAAACGCTGGCGCCCAGCAGGGCGAACCATTGTTTCCACGTCACCTCTTCAAATACCCTGTCCCCGACGGTTTGCATGCGGTTGGCAATAGCGGCCAGCATGCCAAACAGATAGTATCGATCCTCGATGTGGCTCAGGTCAATGGATACTTGGGTAACATCTGGTGGTGTCGTTTTCGTTTTCACGGCATGCAACCATTTTTCAGTGCTTCCAGTACTGCGGACCTTACCACAACGCTGGAGGCGGTTGAGCCGCTGATGTCGTCCACATCCGGGCTATTTGCCTGTACGATGCTTTCGGCCATTGCCTCGGCGCCATGATCCGGCCCATGGCGATGCTCCAGTAGCTTGACGTCCTGGATGCGTCCTCCTTGAACAGGAACCTCGACACACGCCGTTACCAGCAGGGTGGACACGCTGCCCTGATATATGCCATCAGGCAAGCCGGCCACATCCACCTGGCTGAAATCCTGCTCTTCAAGCCGGTTTACTTGTCGCCCCATCGCAAAGAAAAGAGAGATAAACACCACAAGGATGAGAATGACCAGCAATAATGCCCACCGTTTGATGCTCATGGGAAACCTCCTGCATTCATTTAGGTAATGTGTTACCTTTTATAGGATAATCGGATCGCGTTTTTCCGTCAAGGTGTTTTGATGTAAAAATTGAGCTTGTATGTAAATTATTTGCGAATTTCAAAAAACCGCTTGACATCACGGAGACGGGTATGATATAAGGTGTATAGAATCTTTTCCATCGTGTCATAATTGTTTGACATATCTTCCGCGAGAGGAAAGAGAATGCCGTGAAGCACAAGGAGGAAAACATGCACAACCGGACAAAAATAGCCCTGCTCTCCGCTGCATCCAGCTTGATTTGGTTCATCCTGACTTTTATCTGGAACCACTACAGGGTCATCCATCTTGAAGGCGAAGCAATGGCCAAAACCTGGGGAATCTACTTCCTGGTCTTGATCGCAGGCTTCCTGGTGCTGTACGCACTCGGTGCGATACTGGTCATGACAGGGGAAAAGCGATCCGGTGGGCAGGGCTTTGAGGAAACAACCGACGAACGCGACCGGCACATTGAGGGGTATGCCATGAAAGCCTTTGGCCTGGTATCCTTTCTCTCTTTCCTCATATCTGCTGTTCTGTTGGCTCTGGGTCTGGGGCCTTACGCCTTTTTCTGTGCCCTGGCCTTTACGGTGCTGCTGTCCAGCCTGGCCATGTGGATAACCTACATCATTGGATATGAGAGAGGGCTGTAATCATGGCAAAGAAAACCCGCATCACCAACAGCATCCGTACCCTGCGTTTCCTGGCGAATGAAATGACCCAGCAACAGCTGGCAGACCAAGTGGGCGTCACCCGCCAAACCATCTTGGCCGTGGAAAACGGCAAATACTCACCGAGCCTGGAACTGGCATTTGCCATCGCAAAAGTGTTTGACAAACCCTTGGAAGAGATCTTTTCCTACGAGGACGAATAAGCAGAAAACGGAGAACAAGCAATGAATACCCTCAAGATCGACCTGCCTGAACGGATGAAGGCAACCTGGGTAACACGCTACGGCGGTCCGGAAGCAATTCAAATCGTGGACGTCCCGCTGCCGGCAGTCAAGCCGGGCATGGTGCTGGTGCGCGTGGCAGCCAGCGCCGTGAACTCCGGAGATGTCAGGACAAGGGGACTGCAGGCGAAAGAACCCGTGAAAACGCTGATGCGGCTGGTGTTGGGGCTGCATAGACCCCGCCAGCCTATCCTGGCCACCGTGTTTTCAGGTACGGTAGCTGCCCTGGGGGCTGGCGTCACTTCTTTCAGGGTTGGGGATGCGGTCTTCGGCTCCTCGCCCGGTATGCGCTATGGCTGTCACGCCCAATACGTCGCCATCCCGGCTTCGGGCCCCATGGCGTGTATGACCCCCTCCATGGGGTTTGCTGAGGCCGCCGCCCTTCCGTTCGGCGGCAATACGGCTCTGTATTTCCTGGAAAAACACGGCGCGAAAGCGGGTGAATCCATCTTGATCAACGGTGCGGCAGGCGCTGTGGGCACCATGGCTGTACAAATTGCCAGGAACTTGGGCCTTGGGGTAACCGGAACAGCGGGGGGGAAAAACGAGGCGCTGGTGCGGGGGCTGGGCGCCCACCGCTTTATTGACTACACCCGGGACTGCATCTTTGCCCCCGGCATACGATTTGACCTGATTCTGGACACCGTGGGCAAGTTGGACAAAGCGCAGGCGAAGGAAGCGCTCAAGCCTGGCGGCCGCTTCATCAATACCTGCGGCAGCGATGTCGCCAAAGAAAACCACCGGCAGGTGGAGCGGCTGGCGCAGTGGTATGATGCAGGAAAGCTCAAAGCCGTGATCCACAGCATCCTGCCCATGGACGATGTGCAGGGGGCTCATCGCATCGTAGATACCGGGCATAAGTGGGGCAGCGTGGTGCTGATGATACGTCAGGAGGAAGGACAATGATTCAGGAAATAACCC
Organism: Bacteroidales bacterium; assembly: GCA_012519515.1. Classification (GTDB taxonomy): domain Bacteria; phylum Bacteroidota; class Bacteroidia; order Bacteroidales; family VadinHA17; genus LD21. The sequence goes on from JAAYQC010000231.1 coordinate 6,127, forward strand.
CTATGGACGCCCGGCGCGTCCAACTGGTTGTGTGCTGGGTAGCGTTGATGCTCATCTATTTGCTGGGCGATGTGCTCCGCCTGTATGAAAAGGGCGGGGATGCCGCCTTGATCGATGGAAAACCCATGACCCAAACCCATTTGATGTTGGCAGCGCTTTTGATGCTGATTCCCATCCTGTTGGCATTGGGCACGGCCTTCCTGCCCAGGGGGTGGGCCAAATGGTCCGGCATCATCGGCTCCCTGATCCTTTTCATCATCAATGTCTTTGGCATTGCCGGTTATACCGGGCTGTTTGACCGGGTATTGATCGGCCTGAGCCTGGTGCTGAATGTCTTCACCGCCGTGTGGGCGTGGCTTTGGTAAAGGATAAGCGGCTATTCAAGCGGTCCTCTGTTACCCTCACAAAGTAGAGGACGCGCAGGAGAAGGGTCAGGGAATCGTGGGATATGTGATTCCCGGGAGGCTTTTCAAGCAATTTTGCTTTCCTTACATCAGGATTCCCAAACATGAGCTTGACAAACCAATGGCTGTTGGTTATACTGACTGCAAAACTAACGATCATTAGTTTGGAGGAACGCTTCATGCCATCTACACGGGATAAAATCATACAGAACGCCCTTTTGCTGTTTGCCCGAAAAGGATATCAGGCAGTGAGCGTACAGGAGATTGCCCGGGCCGTGGGCATCCGAGCGCCTTCCTTGTACAATCATTTTGACAGCAAACGGGCCATTTTTGATGCCATCATCCATGACATGACAAAAATATACCACCAGCAGGCGGCGCAGATCGGCCTTGGCTGGCAAAGCGGCCGTCAGGATGCGCAAGCGTTTGCCGGGATTGGGGAGGAGCGGCTGTTGGCCATGGTCAACAACCTTTTTGTTTGGTTTTTGCATGAACCGGTCGTCAGCAACTTGCGCCGCGTGTTGACTCTTTCCCAGTTTGAGGACAGAGAGCTTGCTGCCTTGCTGACCAAGCTGTATATGGAGGATCCTCTCCACTATCAAGAGCAGTTGTTTGACGTCATTTTGCCGGCAACAGACGGTACAAGTCATAGCCTCAAGGCCTTGGCACTTATTTTTTATGCCCCCATCTACTTTCTGCTGCTCCGCTGTGACCGGGAACCGGAATATGAGAACGAGGCGCGCGACCTGCTGGCCGAGCATGTTCGCAATTTTTGCAGGATATATACCAAACAGGAGGAATAAGCAATGAAAAGAAGGAAGCGTCGTGTGGTTCTCTTTGCTGTCTTGGGATGGATTATACTGGTTGGTATCTGGGGCCTGATACAAGGGATCACCTTGCAGGGCGCACTAAGGGATGCTGAAGCCAGGCTCGCATCCTATGAGGCGCAGGTTCTGGACTTGCCTCAGGGGCGGATAAGTTATGTAGACAGAGGAGAAGGCCCGGTCATTCTGGTCTCCCACGGTATCAGCGGCGGATTTGACCAGGCATATGACGCTGTAGCGGGAAAAGAAAAGAAGTACAGGCTGTTGGCTCCCTCCCGGTTTGGCTATCCGGGCAGCGCCATGCCAAAAGATGCCAGCGTCAAGGCGCAGGCAAAGACTTTCGCCCAGCTGCTGGATGCACTGGGCATAGAACAAGCCTATTTGCTGGGCACTTCCGCCGGCGGCACGCCGGCCATTCGCTTTGCATTGGATTACCCGGAGCGCTGTAAAGGCCTCCTCCTCTACTCCTCGGCCATGCCGCAGACAAGCGCGCCGCAAACCTTCAGTACCTGGCAGGGGCCGCCGGCATTTGCCTTGAACGATTTTGTGATGTGGGCCTTTCGGGGATTGTTTTCGCCCCTGATGGGTATGGACCCGGATACGGTGTGCGGCATGCTGCCTCTGCATCTGCGCAGGGAAGGCATGCGGCTGGATGCACAGGTAACCAACCCGGATATGGCCCGGAATTTCTCGGACTACCCCATTGAAAAGATTTCCTGCCCGGTGCTGATCATCGGAGCCAGGGATGACAAACTGGTGGACGTATCTGCCATGGAACAGGCTGCGCCCCGGTTTCAAACCCACCACTTGCTGCTGTTTGAAAGCGGAGGGCATTTGATGAAAGGACATGAGCAAGAGGTAGAAGCCGCTTTGGATCGGTTTGTCCTGGACATCGAACAATCGGTGAGCTGAGGGGATGAACCGGCAGAGGAGGAAAGTTCAGGCAAAGAAACCGGACGGCGGGCAGCCCCTGTATTCTTTGACAGAAATCCGAAGTCGGTGGATCCAACGATGGTCGCGAATGCGACGCCCTGAAGGATCGGCTTTATGCTGTACCGCCCCTCAGGGGAATTGGATAAAAGAACGCTCCGTCTCGGGAGAACTTACATAGATTTAATCTGCACCGTATATGCAGTTGACGCCGGCAGGGTAGCCTTGCGTTACACTGAACGGGGTTTTCTGCCCCCTGAAAACTCGGAGGGGAATATGCTTTTTGCCAACAATCATTCCATTATAAAACGCTCTGCTGCTTTGGCCGTGCTGATGGCCCTGATGATGCTTTTGTGTGCCTGCACAAAGAAAATAGCAGACACAAAAAGTGGCCAGCCTACCTTGGGGGAAGCCACCTATCCGGTCACCCTGCGCATCGTGTCCGGCTCTGAAAACAAGGAGTTGGAGCCCCTGCTTTCACGCTTTGCCAAGGAAAACCGCATTGCGCTGGACATGAAATATCAGGGATCTGTCGAGATTTCCAGAGTTTTAGGGCAGGACGAGGTGCCGTATGATGCCGTCTGGCCGGCCAGCAGCATATGGATTTCTATCGGGGATACCAAGCACCGGGTCAAGTATACAGAGTCGGTTTCCATCACGCCGGTTGTGTTTGGCATCCGGCAATCCCTGGCCAAGGAACTGGGCTTCGTGGGCAAGCAGGTATCCGTTCGGGACATTCTGACGCAAATCCAAAACGGAAAGCTTTCTTTCTGCATGACCAGCGCCACCCAATCCAACTCCGGCTGTTCAGCCTATATCGGTTTCCTGTATGCGTTGCTGGGCAACCCTGACATCATCACGTCCCAGAACCTTCAGCAAAAGGAGCTCCAGGCGGATGTCCAGGCCCTGCTGAAAGGGATAGACCGTTCCTCCGGTAGCAGCGAATGGCTCAAGACCCTGTTTTTGATCGGGGATTTTGACGCCATGGTCAACTACGAAAGCCTGATCCTCAGCACCAACCAGGAGCTTTTGGAGCAGGGCCGGGAACCGCTTCATCTGGTATACCCTTATGACGGCCTCTCCATTTCCGATGCTCCCCTTGGCTATGTCGACCAGGGCGACAAAAAGAAAGAAGAAGCCTTTCTGAAACTGCAGGAATTCCTTATGTCGGAGGAAATCCAGAAAGAAATCCAGCGCTATGGCAGACGCACAGGCTATGCAGGCATCCTGCCTGAAAACCTGGATGTCTGGCGCAAGGAATGGGGCGCAGATACCCAGAGCATTCTGTCCCCCATCCGCATGCCGGATAGCGAGGTGCTTTGGGAAGCGCTTGACTTGTACCAAACCCAATTCCGCAAACCCTCTTTGACGGCCTATGTGCTGGACTTTTCCGGTTCCATGTCCGGGAGTCCCAGCCGGAAACTCAAGGACGCCATGGGCGAAATCCTGCTGCAGCAACGGGCAGCCCTCAATCTGCTGCAGGCCTCCCAGAAAGAAGAAAACATTGTCATCCTCTTCAGCAGTGAGGTGCTCAGCATCAACACAGAAACGGGCAATAACGACATTGAAAAACTCTACCCCGTGGTGGAGAAACAGGAACCAAGCGGCGGGACCGCCATGTTTGAGGCGCTGGATGAAGCGCTTCGGATCCTGGAAGGCTATGACCTCCAGGCCTACACGCCGGCCATCATCCTCATGACAGATGGTCAGGCCAATGGCAGCATGCAGCTGAACGACTTTCTGCAAGCATATGCCGACCATGGACAGGATATCCCGGTATTTTGTATTTCCTTTGGCGAAGCAGATGTAAAAACCCTGGATACCCTGGCGGAATGGACGCATGCGCGGGTCTTTGACGGAGACAAGAACCTGACTGACGCTTTCAAAAAGGCCAAGGGCTACAACTGACGGAAGGAGCGGCACGATGAAGGAAATCATTCGCACTTTGATCGCCTTTCTGGCTGGGCTTCACGCCTTTCTGTGGCTGTATTTCCGGGCCTGTTGGCATATTGTCGTCAGCGGCCTGATCGCTATTTTGATATACGGAGCAGTCTTTTTTCTGGCCAAGCCTGTCAAGCGCATCGGCAACACCCCGGTGGAAAATATCAAAGGCGGACAGGAACTGCTGCAAATCATGTCCGATGCCCATGATGATATGCAGGTGATCCTCAAGGCTTCCCAATCCGCCCTGGAGGCAGAGATTGATGTAAAGGCAAAGAAACTGTACGAGCTGGGCAACCGCCTGCTTACATACTTGGGCAACAACCCAGAGAAGATTTCCTCTGCACGGCGCTTTTTTAGCTTTTACTTGGCCACCGGCGCCAACATTCTCGCGAAATACATGGATCTTATCGCCTCCAACCCAGACAGCCCGCAGGTGCAGCGTTTGACGCCGGAGACGGCTCGGGCTTTGGATATCCTTCAGGATGCCTTCATGACGCAGTTCAACAAGCTCGTGCAAAATGAAGTGATGGATGTGGAAGCGGACATTGGCTTGCTGGAGAAGACATTGCATCTGGAGGGCGAACTGTGAAAACAAAGTATTTTGGGCTGTTGCTGCTGGTGCTGGTGATCGTCGTCGCCGGCGTGTACTCCTGGTTTCAAGGCAAGGAAGCCCAGCAGATGGATATAACGGGCTATATTGGCGGGGAAAAGATCGGCCTGGTTGACGACCCCGCAGTGAAAAAGATTCTGTTCGATAAGAAAAAACTGACCCTGAACTATCAGAAGGCCGGCTCCCTGGACATGATTCGCCTGGATCATACCGGGCGGGACTATCTCTGGCCCTCCAGCCAAACGGCGTTGGATTTGTATGAAAAAACCTATGGGAAACCACCCCGGAGCGAAATCGTCTTTAATACCCCGATCGTGCTGTACACCCGGCAGATGGTCGCGGAGGCGCTCATGAAGGCCGGCTATATTACCGAGAAGGACGGCGTACATTTCCTGGACATGAAGGCCTTCCTGCCGGTGCTGGAAAATGGCGAACGCTGGGAAAATCTGGGTCTGCCGCTGTATGGCTCTGTGCTGGTATCCACCACCAACCCTACCAAGTCCAACTCAGGCAACATGTTCGCAGGCCTTTTGGCCAACATGATCAATGAGGGCAATGTGGTTACCGCTGATCGCACCGACGCAGTGATCCCCCGCCTCAAAGCCCTTATCGAACGATTGGGATACATGGAAACCAGTTCGGCCGACATCTTCAGCCAGTTCCTGAAAACCGGTGTGGGCGCCAGGCCCCTGGTGGCAGGCTATGAAAGCCAACTGCTGGAGTTTGCCCACACCAATCCCAAGGACTACCAGCAAATCAAGGACGATGTGGTTCTGTTATATCCGGTACCCACAGTCTGGTCCAGCCATGTGTACATCGCCCTGAGCGAAAAGGGAAAGATCGGCCTGGAGGCGCTGCTTACGCCAGAAATACAAGCCCTGGCTTGGGAGAAGCATGGTTTCCGCACGGGCATCAATGCCGCCAACATGGATGTATCCCATACAGCCGTGCCGGGCATTGCGCCGGTCATATCACAAATCATTCAGATGCCGGACTCCCAGGTCATGGAGAAGCTCATCCAATCCCTCGAGCGCTGATCCGCATGACTATCGCCTTTGACCCTGCGCAAATTGCAAAAGATTTTGAAAGCCATGCGCAGCTTTCACCGGAAGAAAGGCACGACATCCAGGTGCGTGCCCGGGGCATTGACCTGAAGGATGCCCTCACCGTCACCGGCTACGGCGCCAAGGAGCAGCGCGATCTGGGGGATGTGTCGGACATCCTGCTCAGCAGAGTTTCCGGCAGCGCTCTGGAAGACGCAGTGGATGCCATCCATGCTTTGCAGCAGCAGATCGCCGGCCTTGACGTTGTTTCCCTTCGTATGCCCAAGGGATTTTTCTCCTCCCTCTTTTCCCCCGGCAAACGGCAATATACCGCTTTGCAGCGGGATTGCTCCGAAATGATCTATCTGGTGGATCGACTGGCCAATCAGATCGACATGGCTCGGTTGGCGCTGCAAAAGGAGATCGGGCTGTTGGATACCCTCTATGAAAGCAACCGGGCATGCCATCATGCGCTGGAACGCAAAATCCTGGCCGGAGAACTGGCCCTGGCCCA
>JAAYQC010000007.1 GCA_012519515.1 Bacteroidales bacterium
AACGCTTTAATGGCAATTAACAATTAGCAATGAACAATTAACAATTAGCACTACGCTGAACACTAAACGCTTTAATGGCAACTAACAATTAACAATGAGCAATTAGCAAATTGCTTTGAACCTCGAACCCCAAACTTTGAACTTCTTTCCACTTTTTACTTTCCACTTTTTACTTTTTACTTTTTACTTTCCACTTTTTACTTTCCACTTTTTACTTTCCACTTTTTACTTTCCACTTTCTACTTTTTACTTTCCACTTTCTACTTTCCACTTTGTACCCCGTTTGGGACATGCATCATTCTATCCTCTATGAAACGAGTCATTTCGGGAACAGGCATCTTTTGTATCACGTACTGATGTTTTCCTTCAGGATCATCCTTCCATTCGTTGCTGCCTGAGCTGTTGACCAGGATTGTTCCCCTTCTTGTGTCGAAAAAGCCCTCGGTGCCATAGACGCCGATCAGTACCGCGGTCTGGTCCCAGCTCATGCGGCCGTTTTTATCATCCTTCGACATCGGGATGGAGATATTGAAGACATCCTTTACAGGACTGCCTTCAATATTCATATTCATAAGCCTGAGGCCTGTAAGGATTTCTTTTCCTATCTCGAAGCCTGTGAAGATCACTTCACCGGGCCAGTTTTCATATACAAATTTTGAAGCGGTTGAATCAATGAAAACGTTGAATTCCCTTCCGCGGGGGAAACTTCCGGCCATCGAGACCAGTTTTTCCACTTTTTCAGCTATGAGTTCGCTGCCTGTCAGTGGGCTTATCGCGTCGGGTCCCGATTTCAGGAGATCCCTGAGATTGGTAAGGAAGCCTACTGTTATTATTGTAACACTGTTGTCGGGTTGGGTGGAAAGTATTCTCCGGTATATTCTTACCGCATCTTCGGCTTCGGATGTCGATTTTATCTTGTGAGGATAGGAAGCGACTATCGAGTCGGCCCAGCCCTGTGAGGATGCAAGGCTTGGTCCCTGGGCGGCAGGAGCACCGATTGGAATGTCGGGCCGGCCGAACCATGTGTTTATCACATCGATTGAAGGTGCAACCAGTTCGTGCTTGTTGGATGACAGGGTGGCCAGTATTTCGGCTTTCCCGCTGTCGGCCATGGCGTGAAGGAAAGCAAGGGCTCCCACGTCATCATAGTCAGGACCAAGGTCTGTATCGAAAATGATTTTGACAGGTTCAGCGATCTTATGCTGATTCCGGCCGGAGCAGCCTGAAATTATCAGGACAACCAGTGTTACTATGTAAATAAGTCTTTTCATAAATCTATTTCTTTACGGTATGGAGCAGAAGACTGGGCGCCCATTCGCGTTACCGATATTGCTGCAGCCTTGTTTGCAAAGCTGACAGCATCCTTCAGATCGCGGCCTTCGCATATGGCTACGGCAAGGGCACCGTTGAACACATCGCCTGCAGCCGTTGTGTCGAGCGCCTTGACGGGGACCACGGGGATCATACTTGAGATATTGTCGCTAAGAAGGTAAGCGCCTGCCGCTCCCATTGTTATAATAACGTTTCGGGGACCCCTTGCCCTTAGTTTCTCGGCGCATTGCTCGGCGGATGCGGCATCGACGACCTTGATGCCTGTAAGCAATTCAGCTTCAACCTCATTGGGGGTAATTATATAGAGGCATTTCAGCAGGTCGTTTGAAAGCTGCTTAACCGGTGCAGGATTGAGAATCACCCTGTTACCCCTGGTTGAGACCCTTTCGGCAACAAATTCCACGGTGCTTACAGGTATCTCAAGCTGCATCAGGAATACATCCGAGGGATCGTTGCCATAAACCTCATCTTCAATGTCATAGGCCGACAATGTACTGTTTGATCCCGGTGCAACCACGATGCAGTTTTCTCCGTCCTCATCAACCATAATAAGGGCAATACCCGAAGGATTCCTGAGGTCCTTCACGAGATATTTTGTTTCAATTCCCTCAAAATCAAAGATATGCTTTGCCTGTTCGCTAAAGTAATCGTTGCCTGTTTTTGTGACCAGGGTTACCTTCCCGTTGAGGCGTGCGGCAGCCACTGCCTGATTGGCGCCTTTTCCTCCCGGATTCATGAAGAAAGTACCACCGATGATGGTTTCACCCGGTGCCGGGATCTTTTTGGATTTTACTACCATGTCGGTGTTGGAGCTTCCGATTACAACAATTCTGCCCATAATAGCTTTGTATTAAATATTCCCGAAGATAATTCAATCTTTTCAATTCTCCTTTCCCCCTTTTCAACGGGTGTTGTAAAAAAGGTTTAGCGGATAATCCATTTCGTGTCATTTTGCTATATTTATCTCTCCGGAAACTGAATTAATGATCGTCTGCTGAAGAAGAATGTTTACTCACTGTTGCTGATTCTTTCGGCGCTGCTAATCGTCTCATCCCTTATCTCATACTTTCTCGGGAACATAACACTTATGGGCTGGCTGCTTATAGGCGGATTTATTTCCCTCGCGACAGGAGTGAGGGGCTTCGGCAGCCTGAAGGGGCTCTCGTACACACTCTGGATTTTCACTGCTGTAGTGGTAAGCATGTTTTACCCCCAGTACCTGACGCAGATAGGAAATTTCAAGCTCAGCAGGCTTATCACACCGCTTCTTCAGCTGATAATGTTTGGAATGGGATCGCAGATGAGCTTTAACGATTTCACAGGGATAATTAGAATGCCTAAAGGTGTGATTATAGGGGTGATAGCCCAGTTCACCGTCATGCCTCTCATTGCCCTTGCCATTGCTGGCATATTTAATTTTCCACCCGAGATCGCTGCCGGGATAATACTTATAGGATGTGTCCCGAGCGGTCTGGCCTCCAATGTCATGTCCTTCCTTGCCCGTGCAAATGTACCTCTGGCTGTTACCATATCGGCAATTACCACTTTGCTTTCCCCCCTGATCACCCCGTTGCTTATGGAAAAACTGGCAGGTCAGTTCATAGATATTGATTTCTGGAGCATGATGCTCGACATACTCAATATGATAATTCTTCCCATTGTAGCCGGGTTCATTTTCAACCTCTTCCTGAAACGGGAAGCCAGCCTGAGATCAAAGTCCATACAGCTGATTGCCTATCCATTCGTGATGATACTAACAGGATTGGTTTATGTAAAGGCGAAGGACGCAAGCATGGCACAGTTCATGATCCAGCTTCTAAAAATGCTTCTTATTTTCTATCTGCTTCCGATGGCCGGCGGTACTTTGTTCCTGAAGGCTTTCGGGGGCGACAAGAGCATCATGGAGAAGATTCTTTCGATGGTATCAATGGTGGGAATTGCGCTTATTGTAGCGGTAATAACGGCATCAGGGCGCGACAGCCTTATGAGTGTGGGACTTCTGTTGGTCTGTACCAGCATACTACACAATTTTACAGGTTACACGGTTGGTTACCTGCTGGCCTGGCTGCTGAGGATGCCTGAAAGGGACAGGCGGACCATTGCTTTCGAGGTAGGTATGCAGAACGGGGGCCTGGCATCGGGGCTCGCGAACCAGATGGGGAAGCTTGCCACTGTTGGTCTTGCCCCGGCCATATTCGGACCGCTGATGAATATCACCGGATCGGTTCTGGCCAACTGGTGGAGGGGGAAACCGGTAAAGGACTAAGCCTGTTTTGGTTCCGGCATCACGACCGGATTTTTTGAAGGTATATAATTACTGAAACGATGAAAATAATTACGTTTGGAGAGATCATGTTAAGGTTAGCCACACCTTTGCATCTGCGTTTTACCCAGGCTGAATCGTACTGTGCATCATTTGGCGGAGGAGAAGCGAATGTGGCGGTGTCTCTGGCGAATTACGGGATGGATACGGAGTTCGTAACCCGTCTGCCGGAGAATGATATAGCTGAAGCTGCAATTGCTGAACTGCGAAGACACAAGGTTGGGACTTCCCACATCATCAGGGGAGGGAAGAGGGTCGGAATTTATTTTCTTGAGACGGGTTCAGTAGCCAGGCCAAGCAAGGTGATTTACGACCGTGCCCATTCCTCTATTGCCGAGATTGAGCCAGGGATGATCGACTGGGAGAAGGTTTTTGAAGGAGCAGGGTGGTTTCACTGGACCGGCATAACGCCTGCTGTTTCAGAGGGTGCCGCGGCTGAGTGCCTCACGGCAATCCTTACAGCACGAAAAAAGGGGATTACCGTATCATGCGACCTCAATTACAGGAAAAACCTGTGGAAGTGGGGCAAAAAGGCGGGTGAAGTGATGCCGGGGCTTGTTGCGGAATGTGACATTATCCTGGGAAATGAGGAAGATGCGGAAAAGGTTTTCGGTATAAAGCCCGATTCGGCTGATGTTGAGGGAGGCAGGGTCAATGCTTCCGAATATGAGTCGGTGTGCAGGCAGCTGATGCAGCGCTTCCCGAATGCAAAAAAGGTGATCATCACCCTTCGCGGATCAATAAATGCCGATCACAACAGCTGGTCGGGAGTTCTGTTTGACGGTACGACACTATATGAAGCGCCTGTTTACCAGATAACCCACATAGTGGACAGGGTTGGCGGAGGCGATTCATTCATGGGTGGACTTATTTACGGTCTGAACGCCTATCAGGGTGATGACCTGAAGGCGTTGCAGTTCGCGGTTGCCGCGTCGTGCCTGAAGCACACGATACACGGGGATTTCAACCTCGTTTCCGTTGCAGAGGTCGAGCAGTTGATGAAAGGAGATTCGTCGGGCAGGGTAGTGCGCTAACTCCAGAGCCTGTCGTGCGAACGCTTGTCATCCCATTCCGGTGTAGGTTCGAAGAAACCCTTTGCCCTGGGATGAAGACGTTTTTTCACTTCTTCCTCGTTCAGTTCGATGCCCAGACCCGGGGAATCGAGGGGAACGTTAGCGAAGCCTTTTGTAACCATGGGCTGTGATCCGGTCATCTTAACCAGGTTTTCCCACCAGGGGGTATCTACGCTGTGATGCTCCAGCGCCAGGAAGTTCTGTGTGGCAGCGGCGCAGTGTACATTTGCCATGAAGCATACCGGTGTTCCTGCCATGTGCATGGCCATAGCCACGCCGCATTCCTCGGCATAGTCGCCGATACGTTTTGTCTCAAGAAGTCCTCCCGAAGTTGCAAGGTCGGGGTGGATAATATCAACGGCGCGTGCATCGAGAAGCGGTTTGAAACCGCCGTTGAGCAAGTAGATATCTTCGCCGGTGCAAGTGGGTGTTTCCAGCGCGTCGGAAAGCGTTCGCCACTGTTCGGTATAAAACCATGGGACCATATCCTCGAGCCATGCAAGCCTGTATTTTTCCATTGCCCTGCCGAAGCGGATAGAGTTATTAATGTCGAAGTGTCCGAAATGGTCGGCACAGAGAGGCATTTCGTAGCCCACTGCATTTCTTACCTGTTCGACGTATTCTGCAAGTCCTTCCAGTCCCTTGTCGGTTATCTGCACCTGTGTAAAAGGATGGAGGGTATTTCCGTAGCCCATATAGTCCCTTAGGTCGTACTGGCCCACGGCGCCATCCCAGAACTTGTTGTTTACAAGCGAGTCTGGCTGTTTGGCAACAAGATGGATGCCGAGGTCCATTTTGAGCCAGGTGAAGCCCTGTTCTTCAACCCTTCTTTTCATAGTCGCGGCGAAAGCGGCAGGGTCATTGGCTCCGGGAGTATCGGCATACAAACGTATTTTATCCCTGTACCTACCGCCGAGGAGTTGCCATGCAGGGACTCCGTATGCTTTACCGCAGAGATCCCACAGTGCCATTTCCACGGCGCACACACCTCCACCCTGGCGGCCATGATATCCGAACTGCCTGATTATCTTGAATATCATTTCAACATTACAGGGATTAAGGCCAAGTATTCTGCTCTTTAGCATCAGAGCATACCGTTCATCTGCCGCGTCCCGTACTTCCCCGAGGCCGTATATCCCCTGGTTGGTGTCGATTCGGATTATTGCCGTTCGTCCGACGTTTCCGACAACTGCAACCCTCATATCGGTTATTTTAAGATCGGATGGACTGGAAGCGCGGTTTACCTTCGAGGTAGTCTGGGCTATCGTGTCCTCGATAGACAGGTGCATCAATCCGCCGAGGGCGATTCCGCCCAGGGCGCTCTTTTTAATAAAATCGCGACGGCCGGATAATTTTCTTTTTTCTTCATGCTTTACGCCGGTACCGGTATTTTCCATCCGGCTGTTCTGTTTCCTGATAGTACGGATTATTTCTTTCATCGGTATAGGATTTTGATGTTAAGGCTATGATATAAGAAGTAGTTTTTAAAATTAAGAATTATAATTAAAAAATCAAGATTCAGGCAATTAGCTCAGGGCACGGGGCACGGGGGGCAGGGCACAGAGACTAAGAGAGGAAGAGACCGCACGACAATGTATTATGTATTACAGGCGATGTATTATAGGCGATGTTAAAACAATTGGCAATTAACAATGAACAATTAACAATTAGTAAATGATGCAAGGTTCAGGACTAAGAGACGATGGGAGGAAGAGACCGCACGACCGCAAGACCGCATGACTGCAAGACCATGAGATATGTATTAATCTGAAAGGGAGTTAATACAGATTGTCGATGTCGGGAAAGAAACCAGGAAAGTGTTTTAACGAGAATTCACGACATAGATTTATAGCAGATATGTTACTGGTATGGTAAACCGCGATAGCGGTTAAAGGAAGAAACCGTGAAGCGGTTCAATTTTAATAACCTCCGGTGCAACCGGAGGTAAACTGCTCTCTATGATGTAAAGCCCTGACAGGGCGATAGAACGGTGTGCGGAACGCGGCTTGCGGCTTGCGGCGCAGAGCACGGGGCACAGGGCGCAGAGCACAGGGCACGGGGCACAGGGCACGGGGCACAGGGCATAGAGCACAGGGCTCAGGGCTCAGAGCACGGGACACAGGGCACAGGGGGCAGGGACAGGTCTTGCAGGTCATGCAAGTCTTGCAGGTCTTGCAAGTCACTTACAATGAGGCTTTAGCTTAAGTAATTAGGAAATGGCGCATGGCGCATGACGCAAGGCCAACAAACTGACTGCAAAACCTTGAATTATGAACCCCGAACCCCGAACTTTAAATTTGAACTATGCTAAACGCCTCACTTTCAACTTTCAACTTTTTACTTTCTACTTCAAATTGCCTCAACCACCACCACTACACTCTATTACGGGCCTTTCATATATACCGGGGGAACGCTGACCAGG
>JAAYQC010000042.1 GCA_012519515.1 Bacteroidales bacterium
AGCCTGCATCAGAAAGGCAGGCAGCTCAATCTCTTTCTTCTTCGCTTCCCCGGAACAGGATGAAACCAGTCCGGCAGCGCCAATAGTGCCGAGAGCTGCCATGGAGCTAAGCGAAATAAAACTACGGCGGTCAATTCCCTCCCTGCCCGTTTTTTTTGGATCTTTTTCTTTTTCCATTGGATCTTTTTCTTTTTCCATAGGTCGATGGTAATTAGCATTAATGATTTAATATACTTCCGGTTCTATACATTCCGGCACCACGGGGAAACTTCCCAGCGCTCCGGTCTGAGACCGGTAACATACCATGACTCTGTCCGGTTTCCGGGCAGGATAATGATATTCATTGATACCGGGTCTGGCCTGCTGTTGCTTTTGACACCAGCAGCAAGCCTGTAACTATATGAATCCTAGAAAATATACCTTATTGACAATGCTCCGCCATCGCCCCAGAAGCCGCTGTAGCCGGAGAGGTTGAATGCAGGCTTCCAGTCGAGACCGATATTTATCGGGACTTCCTCGAAGTTATATTCAATACCCAGAATACCGTCGATACCGATCACAGTGTAATTAGTCCCGGGTTCTCCCCACCTGTCTCCTGTATTGTCACCATTCCAGAAACCAATATGGGCACCGCCTCCAAAATACCAGTTGAGCCTCGTAACGTCGAAAGCATTATTATGGACTTCATACAAACCGGTCAATTCAAATCCCCTCCACCTTGTCGAGAGAATTCCTTCAAAAGCAGACCGCTGACTTACAAAATGCTTTACTGTCAGACCATTTGAGAATCCAAGCCTGAGGCCAACTCCGGTATTATAATCCTGAGCTGAAGCAAAAGCAGAAAGAAATATTACAAGTGTAAATGTGAGAATAATCTTTTTCATAGCTATTAGTTAGTTTTGTATTTATACCTCGACAAATTTAGTAAAACATTTAAATAAAAAAAGGGAAGGATTTACCCCGGATCCTCCCCTTCAAAAACCCCGGATTATTCATCCGGGAAAGAATGATTAACAAACCAAACAAACTTAAACCACTACTAACTTATGAAAAAAATGTAATTGTAATCCACGCCGTTTTCACGAAGCCACCGGCGAAAGGCTTTCGCTATTTTTCTCCTTCTGAGCATTACCGTCCCAAGTTCCTGTGATGATATCCTGTAGATAGTTCTCATGACTCCGGTTTTTTAATTAGACTTCAATGCTGATTTCTTCGATGTAAAGATACAACCCAAAACAAAGCCTGTCAATACGCTAATACCTGATTAACGGGGTTTTACGTACAATACAGGAAGCGCTTTATCAAGCTAAAAGCAATGTCCGGCAACTAATTTTCTCCTCTCATAAATGAAAATCAAAGCTTCGTCAAATCAGCGGCGGAATTTACGAAGGAATCGGCCCAAACAGCAGTTTTTCATTTCTTTTCCCTGGCATATTATTGTATGTCAGGCAAATACTCTCCGGAAAACAGGAAAAACAGAGAAAGCGGAACTTTTGACCAACGGTTGAAATCGAATGATGTAAATTTGCTAAAATCGATGATTTGAGGTCAAATCCGAAGAATTTTTCACCTTAATGAGTATCTTGCGACCCCGAAAAAACCGGAAAAGTTGAATTATGCCACTGAATATTTCTGATAATCTGCCAGCTGTAAAGATTCTCGAAAACGAGAATATTTTCGTTATGAAGGAGACCAGGGCAGTCAGCCAGGATATAAGGCCTCTGCGTATTCTTATACTCAACCTTATGCCTGTTAAGATCATAACCGAAACCCAGATCCTGAGACTTCTTTCCAACACTCCACTTCAGGTTGAGATCACGCTTCTCCACTCCAGCATGCACCAATCAAAGAACACCCCGAGGGAGCACCTCGACGCTTTCTACAAGACCTTCGACGATATAGCCCATCGTAAGTTTGACGGTCTGATAATCACGGGGGCACCTATAGAACACCTCGAATTCGAAGAGGTTGATTACTGGCAGGAGATGGTAAGAATAATGAATTGGGCCGATGAACATATTACCTCCACCATGTTTATCTGCTGGGCATCGCAGGCGGGCCTCTATCATCATTACGGAATCCCGAAATACATGATGGACGAAAAAAAATTCGGGGTTTTCAGTCACAGGATCTACAACAGAAAACATGTTCTTACAAGGGGCTTCGATGATGAATTCCTGGCTCCTCACTCGAGATATACAGAAATAAGAAAAGAGGACATTGAGAAAATACCTGATCTTGAAATACTTGCCGATTCGGATGAGGCAGGAATATACCTGGTGGCTTCACGCGACCTCAAGCGGATTTATATTACCGGGCATTCGGAATATGACCCGCTTACCCTGAAAGCTGAATACGAGAGGGATATAGCAAAGGGGATCGACATTCAAGTTCCAAGGAACTATTTCGTGAATGATGATCCGCGAGCTGAACCGGTTGTAAAATGGAGAAGCCATGCCAGTCTTCTTTTTTCAAACTGGCTTAATTATTGCGTCTACCAGGAAACTCCCTATGTGCTTGATAATGGCAGCAACTAACAGTTGAAAGTTGAAAGAATCGGCATGCGGCTAGCGGCTAGCGGCTAGCGGCACGCGGCATGCGGTTCAAGGTTTAGATGAAAGAAACGGCACGCGGCCAACGGCTAGCGGCACGCGGTTCAAGGTTTAGATGAAAGCAAAGCGTTAAGTGTTAAGTGTTAAGTGTTTAGGGTTAAGCGTTTAGCGTTTAGTCAAGTCAATGCCTCATTGTAAGAGACTGCAAGACCGCAAGACCTGCACGACTTGCATGACCTGAACCCTGTGCCGATATGCTGCCCAAAATGTGCAGAATTTCAGTTTACAAGACTATCAGTCATCGAAATTGATATTGCGGTAATATGCCATTTCGTTAGCCGTTTTCCTGAAGGTTTTTTTGTTCTGCCTGTCATCCCTCAAATCACAAAGCCTGCTCAGACCGTAATAAGCCCAGGATGATGCATCATACCCGTAGTATCCGAAGGCCGAAAGCTCATTTATTCCTTTATTGTAATAACTCTCAGCCTGGTCAGGGTTGCGGTATTTCTTCTCCTGAAGTATACCCCTGAAAATCGACATCTGAGCCATGAAATACCTGTTCCCGTTATTTGCCGATTTCATAAGTAGCTCGGCTTCATCATACTCTTTGAGAAGAAGAAGGTTCTTTATATATCCCGCTTTATAGGAAAGATTGCCGGGATATAGCTCGTAAAGTCCTTTCGTATAGGGAAGTGCACGCAGGTAGTTGTTCTCGAAATTCATGAAGATATACGACAGGAATGAATAGGCCTCCGCTTTCAGCATGATGGAGTTAAACGCGGCATTCTGCATCTCGGCAA
>JAAYQC010000043.1 GCA_012519515.1 Bacteroidales bacterium
CAGAATATCTGCAGCCTCATCGGCAGGCATCTTTTCAAGAACATCGGCAGCCTTGCCAACAGGAAGGCTTTCAATAATATGAACCTGGGTGTCCGTCTCCATTTCCTCAAGAACATCGGCAGCCTTTTCCTCATCAAGGGCGGAAAACACCGAGGTGCTCGATTTCTTTCCCAGATCCTCAAGAATATCTGCAAGATCCGAAGGATGCAGTGTGTGGAGCTTGGCGTAACTCTTTGAAAGCTTGATATTGAGATTGGAGAAATCGATTGCCTGAACATCATCCCACAGAATGTACTTTGACGGGATATTGATCCTGAAAAGGGAAAGCACCCTTTGCATCGGAACAAGTATTCCTATCCTGCGAAGGAGCCCGGATATACCGATATCAACGGCAACAGCATAAGTGCCAGTTGGAAGGGTTGCAAGCCTGACATCGTTGACACGTACAAGCTTTCTGCCATTAAGATCAACAATCTGCTTGTCCTGAATATTTTCAGCCAGAAGCAGCCCTTCGGAAATCTCTTCACTGCTTAATTCAATAAGGTCGTAGCATGTAACGCTGATGTTCTCGCGTACCTTGACAACCCTGAAGGTAGTGAAGGAATACAGCTTTGTCTCCTTTCCGATCTTTAGCTTGATGCCTGTTATCATCTGCTGGTTGGGATCATTCTGTCCCGATGGAACAGCATTTACCATGAGATCCCTGATCACGCCGATAACATCACCGTCGCTTCCGAAAACCTCTTTCCAGGTTATTCCGCTTAAATAAAAAGTTGTAAGTGATGTCATAGTCACCTCCTTTCTTTTGCCGATATAGAAAGAGGTGACCAGATGAATGGTCCGGCTCCTCTATATCAGAGAATTAATTAATATACTCGCGGGGCCGTCGTCCATAACGAATTTGTAATTTTTTTGGCGGCGTAAAAGTAAAATCCCGGGAAGGAAATTCCAAATAAAAAACAAGGAAATTTGAACTTTATTCAAAGCTTTTTGAAAAAGACATATCATGAAAATCGCTTGCCATCCTAATGATTATTATCCATGCAACTAAGCAACAATTGATTATATCTATCCAATTCAGCAACAATCATTACTAGTTTTGATTAGCAGCGAAAGGCCTGCTGACATTTTCTTTTCAGCACATCAGGCAGGATGAAACCCAGTGAGCGGAATCGATGGAATAGCCTGAAATTGAACATAATATAATCTCATCTGCAAAAATATCCGAATTTTTTAAGGTCAAAATGCAACTATAGTGTTAAAATCACTATTTTTGTACCCTCAAATCCGGCCCGTAGCTCAGCTGGTAGAGCACGTGACTCTTAATCATGGGGTCGAGAGTTCGAGCCTCTCCGGGCCGACATAAAAAGCAGGCAGCTCCACGGTAAGAACTGCCTGCTTTTATTTTAGCAGATTGTTTCCTGAGAAACGGTACGCGGTCTTGCAGTCTTGCAGTCTTGCGGTCTTGCGGTCTTGCAGTCTTGCAGTCGTGCGGTCGTGCAGTCGTGCAGGTCGTGTAAGTAGTTAGGATAGTGCCGGTTGTGTGGCAATTGCCCTAACGAATTTAGAGTTATAAGCCTCACGCAATTGTTAATTGTTTAAACATCGCCTATAATACATAATACATAATACATTGTCTTGCGGTCTTCAATACCTGTCGTATTTACCGTCAATTATAACTTCTTTTACTGCTTCCAGATAACCGAAACCGTTAAGCATGTCGGGTAAAAGATAACTGCCTTCGACCCATTCGTTCCATGCATTGATGGTTATCAGTTTTGGTTGTTCGGGATGACTGTCGGCATATTTTTTAGCTTTTGCAAGAAGGCTTGCAAAACTTCGCGGAGTGTTGTGGTAGTGAACGACATCCTTCATACCTTTTGCAGGAAAACGCGGTGTATCGTCCCAGCCTATTGACACGCACGGAAAAACCGGCACATCCAGGATAGCATCCATCTGTTCCCTTATACTGATTGAATTGGCGCCATAAACCAGATAATCTTCATTGAGTCCTCCCATATTGTACATTGCAACGCTATTGAAGCCCATTGTCTTGACATTGTCGGCAAAGCTCGCGGCAGCCTCTTCCGACATCACCGATCCCCCACCCTGGTTCCACTGGATATGCAGACCAGGAAAACCGGCTTTCTTTACTTCATCACGGAAATAATCCAGTGCTTTACGAGCTTCTTCGGCACTGTTGTCGAAACTCTCCATCAACTTACCTATACTGAAAATAGAAAATACCGGTTCTCCATTTATTTTAAAATAATTGGGTTGCTTGAAATACTGGTTTATCACCCTGTCAACTATAATCTTATAATTTTCCCAGTCCACTTTGGCATTCCAGAGGATATCCGTATTGTCCTTGTATCGATGAACATTCCAGTAATTGTACTTCACATCGTGATTGGCCCACATAATGTAGAACTGCATCTTTTCGTTATTCCTTGCTTTGAGGAATCCGTCGTTAAGTGCACTTTCAAGATATGGGCCACCTTCGTACCAGTACCAGTCATAAACGAATACGTTAACACCGTGGTCAGTTGCAACATCGATCCATCTTTCAACCACTTTCGGATCGTTATCCAGTTCATAACCCCACAAGGGCTGACGGGGCTGGTAATGACCATCAAATCGCGGATCTCCCTTTTTTATCACTTCCCATTCACCTGTGCCATCCGGCCACAACTTCTCCCTGCCTAACGGATCATCGTGACATGACGGCCAGATATAAGCCGCTACATAATAATTACTTTTTGATTGTTTATCTGCCTGATCAGGCGACTGAACACTTGATGAACAGCCTGATAGAATCACAAGCACCACCAGGATGCTTAATCTGATAATTTGATTTTTCATTGCTCTGAATTTTTTAACAATTTAGCTTTTTCTTCAGGATTTACAAAAACATTCCCTGTCACCGGCATTTTCCAACACCTGTTGATAGCATATTTGTTTATTTAAACCCGCAGGGCAGCATGAGGGGGGAGAAGTCTTGCGGTCGTGCGGTCGTGCGGTCTTGCTAGTTGCCGTTCTTCCGCCCTGCGCCCTGTGCCCTGTGCCCCGTGCCCCGTACTTGGCCGCGTGCCGCGACAAGATCGTAACCCGTGACTGGAAACCGCGATTTTTTCTTTCAATTGACCCCGGCTTTACCGGACCGCGAACACCTATAAAAATATTAAATGATGTGAGCAAAGGTTTTCAGTTGAAAAATAAAAATGCATATCTTTAGAGTTAATAAGGTTCTTTGAAAATACACCCTGCACCTGGGCAGTATAACACATGTTGTGAATGCCGC
>JAAYQC010000044.1 GCA_012519515.1 Bacteroidales bacterium
CCGGGCATTGGGTAGAGCCTTATCAGTTCATATATTGTATTGGTTACATTGTTACAGGACAGATGTATCCCGATCTTTCCTTTTCCTGCCTTGATATTGACGCCGGTTCTGATATCAACCAGATTATAGGGATCAAGAAGGCGGTCATTGCTGTAATGGCGCGACGAGGTAAAACCATGTGTAACTTCAAGATCGAATATCCCGGCTGCCAGACTGTTCTTCCATGATGAGATAAACAGGGGAGAGTACAGCATGGTGAGTTTTTCTTGCCCATCTGCCTTATTTGCAACTGAATGGTTCAGATTAACCTTTAATTTGGAAGATAACCTGATTTTTTCATGTTCCATGGTAAAACCTGCAGACAAGTCAACACCTGCAGACCTGACCTCCTGGTAGTTTTCAGGCGACCAGAAAGCTCCTGTCGGACGCCACACTATCATGTCATTGACATTAGTGTAATAGGGGCTGATATCTGTTTCTATCACTGACTTCTCACTGATGTGGAAAGTATTTTCAGAACCTGCTTCTATGGTGTAACCGTTTTCCGGGTTGAGATCCGGATTGCCTCCCGGTCTCCAGAAGAGGTCATTAAATGTCGGTTTCCGGAATTTCTTCGAGTAATTTGCCCGCAGTACCCATTTTCCCGGAATGGCATCCCATTTTAATCCGAACGAAGGCAGGAGCCCTGAGCTGAAGGTGTTGAACCACTCTTTGCGTAAGACGGTCTGGAGGGTTAAACGGTTAATGGTGTATTTCAGTCCGGAGAACAGGGCTATTCCTTTTTCAAGCTTCTCATCACCGTAGGCTGATACATCGGCAGTTACCAATGATCCTGTAAGCCCGGCGTCAAATGAGAGGCCGGAAGGCATGTGATACCGGAAGTTGATATCTCCGTGATTCTGGATCGCGGCGATTCTTGAATCGATACTGTTTACCGGTGAGTCAGGAGCATTCTTTTGCCAGTATGTTTGAAGGTCATCGAACCTTGCTGCCCTGACTTTAAGGCTCCAGCGGTTGCCGATATACCTGTACCCAAGGTATAGTTTCAATGTGGAGTCTGACTGGTGTTCATAGCTTGTGGAGCCTATTCGCGACGGAATATCATATTCCTTTGTCTGGTACCATAATCCGGCTTCAAGTAAAGAAGCCTGTGACAGTTTGAATGCCAGGTTGTGAATCATGCCGTAGTCATTCCAGTCGCCGTCGGTTTGCCGGTGTTCAGTCTGCCTTATATAATCATAATAGGTAAATTCATTTTCCGAGACCGTGCCCCATGCAAACATTTTCCAGGCGAGCCTGTCAGTACCAGCTTTAAAGGTAAACCCTCCGTTAAGTGCACGTAATGACTGTACACCTGCAAAAGCGCTGCCTGAAATGCCCCTTTCCGGTGACAATTCACTGTTAAGGCTCACGGCTCCGCCGAAAGTGCCACTGCCATAGAGAGCTCCCGAGGCTCCGTACACCAAAGAGATACGGTCAAATCCTGCCGCGGGGATCATTGATATGTCTGAGGAACCGAGTGTCACGGAATTGATAGGGAATCCGTTCCAGTTAACCTGCACCTGGCTGGCTGAAACCCCTCGAATGGATATGGACGATGCCCCTCCTCCAACACCGTATGCTTTAATATTAAGTGCAGTCTGACTGCTCAGGAGCTTTACGAGTGACTCCCCGGTATATTGTTTTAATATAGTATCCCTGAATTCTTCGGTTTTAACATCATTCCTGAAATAATCTGTACGTGAAGCGTTTACAACAACATCGGGTATATATATCAGGGTATCTGTTATTGACTGGGCGCCTGTGATTCCCGGAAAGGATAAAACTGTGACCAGAGTCAGTCTGATTCCGGTTCGCATCAATTGTCTTGTCAGCTTCTGCACGGTTACAATACTTAAAAACAGTCACATTTTTCATGGTATTTTAAAAACCATGATGTCAATTCAAATACTCGTAACCTTTAGAGAGACAGGGGTAGAAAAACAGTTTCTGCTCTTTGCCTTTCACCCGAAAGCTACGAGGTCAATTTACAGGCAGGTCTTCTGGCTCATCCAGTTCCGGCTGCCTTCCCATTTCACATTTCGTGTAACAGTGGCGGGGGGTGCCGGAACAATTACCGGATTTACAGCTGCGGGTACAGCTCCCGGTTTCCTGTCAACCGTTCGGTTTACGGGTCACGGGATTCCCTATTCACTCAGACCGGAGTAGTTCAGGCCTGAGCACCTGAAATCGTCAGGCAAATATACATATTATTATTATAACATGAATTCCGTGACAATTCTGACCGGATTCACAGCCATTCGCAGATTCGCGCATGAAAATCTGGCTGTTATACTCAGGCAGGAATAAAGAACCGCGTAATTAAAATGTAATAATCCTTTAACACTCGCGTAAATAATTTGTAATATACTGAAGATAGTTTTGTCGTGAATTTAAAAAATTGAATATCATGACACTATTGAAGTCATACTTATCAGTTCTTCTGATGGTATTGGCAGTAGGTTCTCAGGCGCAACAATCAGGTATAATTAAAGGAAGAGTACTGGATAGCGACAATCTTTCAATGCCAGGTGCGGCTGTAGCTTTAAAATCAATTTCCAAAGGTGCAGTCAGCGATAACTACGGTTATTATACAATTACCGGAGTTCCGGCCGGGACATATGAACTGATTGCCACGTACATCGGTTATACTCCCGAAACGAAACAGATTTCAGTTGAGCCGGGCAGGACAACTGTTGTCGACTTCAGCCTGGAAGCAGGTATTGAATTGTCCGAAATAGTTGTGACCGGACAGCTACAAGGGCAGTCAAAAGCTTTAAATACTCAAATGAATAAGGGTAACATCACCAATATTATCTCATCCGACCAGGTAGGCCGATTCCCCGACGCCAATATAGGTGATGCCCTTAAGAGGATTCCTGGAATAAATGTTCAGTATGACCAGGGCGAAGCTCGCTTCGGGAACATAAGGGGGACCGCACCGCAATATAACTCGGTAATGGTAAACGGTGAACGCATCCCTTCTGCCGAGGCTGAAGACCGGACTGTTCAGCTCGACCTGATTCCTGCCGACATGATTCAGGCCGTCGAAGTGAACAAAGCCGTTACACCCGACATGGACGCTGATGCCATTGGAGGTTCGGTTAACCTGGTATCACGCTCGGCTCCATACGACCGTCGTGTAAGTCTGACACTCGGATCCGGATATAATATGCTTGCTTCAAAGCCAATATATAATGGCGCTGTTATACTTGGCGACCGCTTTTTCAACAATAAGTTAGGCGTAATTGCAAGTGCCTCTTATCACAATCACCGGCTGGGAAGTGACAATGTTGAATCGGAGTGGGATTATATGGATGACAACGACAAAGATGGCTCAGCCTTTGCGGAAGAAATTCAAATTCGGCAGTACTATTTACAGCGTATTCGTCAAAGTTATTCACTGAGCCTTGATTATAATATTACCGCTAACCATACCTTGTTTGCCAATGGTATATACAACCACCGTAACGACTGGGAAAACCGTTACAGAACCATCTATAAAGATATCGAGTATGATGAAGACAGTGATTCGTGGAAAGGTGTTATGAAGAAGGAAACAAAAGGTGGCACTAATGACATTAAAAATGCACGTCTGGAAGACCAGCGCATGATGACCTTCTCTCTGGGTGGCGAACACCAGTTTGGCAGAATTGAGGCCGATTGGACAGCATCATACAGTAAAGCCTCTGAGGAAAGACCTAATGAAAGATATATTGCATATAAGGTTAAAAATCTTACCTTTACAACCGATTTCTCAGATAAAAGTGCTCCAAAAATTACAGGTGTGTCTCCTGCTTCGGCAGCCGATTTCAGTTCGGACTATAAATTTGATGAAATCACTGAAGAATTTCAGTTTACAGAAGATATTGATAAAAACATTAAGGTGAATTTTACGATCCCGCTGCTTGAGAATAAATATAAAAACAGCATAAAACTGGGATTACGCTACAAGAGTAAGGAGAAAATGCGTGATAACAGACTGTTCGAATACAGTCCGCTTGATGAAGATGCTTTTAATGCAACTACGCTGAGTAACCTGAATGATTTTACAAAGAATAACTTCCTGGCGGGCGACTATAAAACCGGCAAAAATGTGACACGGGAATATCTGGGAGGGCTTGATCTGAACAACTCTTCTCTGTTTGAAGAAGAAAGAAGTGCTGAAGGTGAAGCAGGAAACTTTAATGCAACAGAAAATATTATAGGTGGATATGTTATGCTGAATCAGAATATTGGTCCTAAATTGTTTATAATTGCCGGTGCACGTGTAGAAAATACCTCACAGAAATACCAGGGGAACCAATATGATGCTGATGCTGATGAAAATACACTTACCCCCGTTGTTTCCGATTCCTATATAAATGTTCTTCCCGGCCTGCATCTTAAGTATGATTTTAACAAAACTTCTATATTAAGGGCTGCCTGGACAAATACCCTGGCGAGGCCAAACTATTATTCACTGGTTCCTTACAGGGAAATAACCAGGGACGATAATGAAATAGCCATAGGGAACCCCGGATTGACTCCTACCACATCAATGAATTTCGACCTCTCGTTTGAGAAATACTTTAAAACAATCGGTATTTTGTCTGCCGACGTTTTTTATAAGGATATAAAGGATTTTATAGTGACAGAAACACGAGAAGACTATCTGTTCGAAGGAACAACCTGGGATACATACAGTCAGCCTGTCAATGGAGGGAATGCTGAAATATTTGGGATTGAACTGGCAGCGCAGCGACAGCTTGATTTCCTGCCCGGTTTCCTGAAAGGTTTTGGATTGTATGCCAATTACACTTTTACAACAAGCTCTGTAAGCAACTTCCGTATCGAAGGCCGCGAAGATGATGATATTTCGCTTCCCGGAACAGCAAAGCATACGATGAATGGTTCCTTATCATACGATAGCAAACGCTTTACCTTCAGAACTTCTGTCAGCTACTCTTCAGCTTATGTTGATGAATTTGGTGAAGAGATATTTTATGACAGATACTATGATAAGGCAATACACCTGGATGTTAATGCCAACTTTTCAATTACCCCGAAATTCAGAGTGTATGCCGAAGCAAACAATCTGTTAAACCAGCCGTTGAGATACTACCAGGGCATAAGCTCACGGGTAATGCAGGCTGAATATTATAACGCTCGTTTCCAGTTTGGAATAAAAATAGATTTGTAATGCATTTATCACGAATGACATTAAAAAAAACAGGCTGTCTTTTTATTCTGTCATGCATGCTGTTTTCAGCATGTAATGATAAAACCTCAAAAGTTGATAAACATAATCAAAACAACAAATCAAAATCAATACTTCCTGAAGTTGCAGTAATAAAAGAATCTTTCACAACCCCGCGTGATGAAAGCGACAATGTTGACAGTCCGGCGTTGTGGCATGGCGGGGAAGGGCAGAATTGGCTGTTGGCAACTGCAAAAGAAGGTAACGCTATTATTGTATACGATGCTGCAAACGGAGAGAAAATTGGTCGCTTCGGCAGTATTGGAACCGGTTTGGGAGAACTTAGCCGGCCAAACGGTATTGCCGTGATAGACGATTATGCTGTGGTTATTGAAAGAGACAACCACAGGGTACAGGTTTTCATATTACCCGAATTCAAGCCCCTGGGGGTCTTCGGCGAATCAGTTTTACGATCCCCCTACGGCATCACCATTGACCGGTTTGAAGGCAAATACCATCTTTATGTTACCGACAATTATGAAACGCCGGAGGAAGAAACACCACCTGCTGACAGCCTTGACCGGAGGGTTCATCATTTTGCTTTTACGGTGGAAGATAACCGGGTAGCTGCTGAGCATATTAAAGCTTTTGGCGATACTTCGGGTGAAGGTGTTCTGTATAAGGTGGAATCCATCCTTGCTGACAGGATTTATAACAGGTTGCTGATAGCCGATGAACATGAAGATCACCGTGATATAAAGATTTATGATACTGACGGAAGGTTTACAGGGCAAATCATCCCTCATAACTATTTTTTCTATGAACCCGAAGGCATTGTTGTATGGGAATGTGAAGCTGACAGCTCGGGTTATTATCTTATTGTTGACCAGGGTAAAATAAACAATACCTTTCAGGTGTTCGACCGCAAAACCCTGGAATATATTGGTGGTTTTAGCGGTGAAATTACCCGCAATACCGATGGAACGGCAATTACCCAGAAAGCATTCGGTGACTTCAGGTACGGTGCCTTTTACCCGGTGCACAATGATGGGAGCTTAACAGCAATATCGTGGCAAGATATTGCCGGCACCCTGGGTTTAAGGAATGACTGCGATTAGAAAACAGGAGTTTTTCCTGTTATAAATGCTGACCGTTATTTGCTCTTCAGCATACATGTGAGGTATTAAGGCTCCGCGGCGAAAAAGGCAAATATGCTAAGTAGGGCAATTAACCCTGCGTAGGAAAGCTTGTCATTATTGGTATTTTTGCCATGAGTAAAGATACCGGTATGGAACAGGACTTGAAAGAACTGAAGGCTTTTCTTGATGAGAAGGTTGCTCAATACAATAATCCGAAATTTATTGAACTGGACCCTATACAGATACCTCATTCGTACACCGTAAAGGAAGACATCGAAATATCAGGATTCCTTGCCGCGACTATTGCATGGGGCAACAGGACATCCATTGTAAAGAACGCGAAACGAATGCTGGCTCCCATGGGCGAATCACCATATGACTTCATTTGCAATCACAGGGAACACCATCTAAAAAGGTTTGACGGTTTTGTGCACCGGACGTTTAATTCGCTTGACCTGTTGACTTTCATTGAAGGTCTGAAGCACTTGTACAAGGATAAAAACGGACTTGAAGGCATTTTTGTGAAATACCAGACCCACGATTCGCTTCAGCCTGCTATTCATGAACTGAAAAAGGAGTTTTTTAATATCCCGCATCCTGAGAGAACGCGAAAGCATTTGTCTGACCCGATGACCGGCTCTGCTGCTAAAAGGATCAATATGTTCCTAAGGTGGATGGTACGCCGGGACAATGCAGGCGTGGATTTCGGTATCTGGAAAAACATTCCTCCATCGATTCTTTCATGTCCGCTTGATGTTCATTCCGGAAACGTTGCACGCGAACTTGGTTTGCTAAGTCGAAAACAGAATGATGCAAAAGCAGTGCGGGAACTGGATGGCGTTCTGCGATCAATGGACCGTAATGACCCTGTGAAATATGATTTCGCTTTATTTGGTCTTGGTGTTTCGGAAAAACACCGGCCCGCTACCCGTGAATTATACTAAAAAGGCTGCACCGGGGGAGATGCAGCCTTTCATTTAACTAACCTAATTAACCTAACTAACTTAACCTGACCTTACCAATTATCATTTTACAAGCTCCACAACTGCATATCTTGATATTTTCCAGAATTCTCCGGGATCCAGTATAGCAATCGAACTTATCGTGTTTTCATCCTCTTTGACCAGTTCATACGACCCTGCCGGATGTTCGGTGACGAGCTTTACTTTCCTGGAATTATTGACCGGGATGCTCTTCAGTTCGGAGATATTCACTTCGGTGAAGATGCTTTCATCGAAATTGTCCTTGATTGATTCCTGTCTGCCGATTCCGAGAAATCCGCCTTCCTTGTAGAGGATTCCCTTGTCTCTCAGGTCCTTGTAGGTGCCCGACACGAGGAAAGCCTGATTCAGCATGTATGTCTGGGTGTTTATGGTTTCCACCTTTCTGTTGAGTGTGTCGTTGAGAGCCACCATTGTTTCGTTGAGCTGTTCGATCTCGAAATCCTTGTTGTCGAGGTTTGCCTTAAGTATGGCGATATCGTTTTCATAATTTTTCATGGAAGTCTCGAGCTCGGCGACCCTGGTCTGCAGACCGGTGATGGTGATTCCGGATTGTTTGAGCTGGGCATTGAGACTGGCGATCTTTTTCCTGTTTTCATCAAGCAGGGAGTTTATCGTCTTGATGTCTTCCATTATCTGCTGCCTTTTGTCGGCCGATACTTCCGAACCGGCTGAGTTGACCGTGATAAGTTTCTCCTTCTCCTTTATCATGCGAAGGTTTTTTTCGATCTCATCGAAAGAAGTGAGCCAGTCGTTGAGTGTGGAGTCGCGTTCGGAAAGCTGCTGGCTGAAGCTTACCCTCTGGTTTTCCATAAGAGTCAGCTGCTTATTGTGATCCTTCCTGTACAGTGACCAGCCAAGCAGGCCGAGTCCGAGCAGAACGGCAAGGCCTATAATTGCAGTGATGAGCACTCCTTTTGATTGCCCCTCCTTCCTGGCCTCCTCAATCCTGTTCATAGTAAGTATGTCTTCATTCTGTGTTTTAGCATCATTGTTTTCCATTTTCAATAAATGTTGGTTTAACGATACAAATCTTTTGTTTTCATCATATATGACAAAGCACGGGCCGGAATGAACACCATAAGGTAAAACACAGATTATTAATCGGATAAAAAAAGAACCAGGAGTCCGGTTCTGCTCATTTTGATAGAAAAATTATCATTTTGGGAAAAATCAGGAGTATTTAGACCCAACCCCGGGGATTTGTTTTGATGACCATTTCACCGACTTACCGTACTTACGATCCTCCATCCCTAAGTCTCCGATGCCTTTCAGGACTCACAGATTCACACAGAGGTTTACTTACGATTCTCTCCCATTCTCCCCTTCACCATTCGCTCAATCACTCCTTCATCTTCCCGTGCCTTACTCTTTATCTTCTTTCAGCATCCTGTAAATTGTCGAAATGCCTATATCGAGTTTTTCCGCGGTAAGGGGGATATTGTGGTTATACTTTTTAAGTGTGGCTTTAAGGATCCGCATTTCATGTTCGCGCATTGTGAGGTCGGCGTTGTCGTGACTTAAAAGATCTTCCGCAGTATCTATTGCAAAATCATTCTCTGTTATCTCATCATTGACCGAGAGGGTGAGGGCAAGCTCCACGAGCGATTTGAGTTCCCTTACGTTTCCAGGGAAGGAGTAGGACATCAGCTTTTTCCTGGCTCCTTCAGAGAAGGCTTTCATCGGTATTCCGTTTTCCTTTGAGAAATTTTCCGCGAAATGTCTGGCAAGGATGAGTATGTCGCTCGACCGCTCGCGGAGAGGAGGGATGTCGATCGGCAGTCCCATAAGACGGTAGAACAGATCTTCCCTGAAGTTTCCCTTCCTGATCTCTTCCCTGAGATTCCTGTTTGTGGCGGTGATAATTCTACAGTCGGTGTGTATGGGCTTGTTGCTTCCTACCCTGACGATTTCCTTTTCCTGCAATACTCTCAGCAGCTTTGTCTGCAGGTTTGGGTCCATTTCTCCTATTTCATCCAGAAAAAGAGTTCCGCCGTTTGCCTCCTCAAAGCGTCCGATCCTTCTGAAGCTCGCTCCAGTGAAGGCTCCCTTTTCATGTCCGAAGAGCTCACTTTCAATAAGTTCATTTGGGATGGCCGGGACGTTCACCGCTACAAATGGCTTGTCGCTCCGTTTCGAATTGTAGTGGATTGCCTTAGCTACCAGCTCCTTTCCGGTACCGGTCTCGCCCGTTATTATTACAGTAATGTTGGTCTCTATTGCCTTGTCTATCAGATCGTAAACATTTCTTATGGCAGCACTTTCGCCGAGGATGGTCTTGCTGTAGGAGTATTTCTTCTGAACTTCCTTCCTGAGGGTGGATATTTCCTTTTTCAGGTTAATATCCCTGGTAAGGTTCTGTATGGTATTGAGAAGGCGTTCCTTGATGTCGTTCGATTTTGTAATATAGTCGTAGGCACCCATTTTGAGCAGAGTCACGACCATTTCAATATCTTCCTGCTCTGAGATCAGGATAACCCTGATATTTTCATTTTCCTGCCTAATTCTCTTAAGCACTTCGAGACCTGACAGATCGGGCAGCCTGTAATCGAGGGTTACGATATCGGGCTCTTCGCTGAGGCAGGCGAGGAAATCGCGGGCGTTCAGAAAGCCCTTTACCTCATAGTCGGGATTCAGCGACAGGGTATAAACGAGCAGTTTGTTGTACCACTCATTGTCTTCAACTACAAATATCCTGACAGGTTTTTCTGGCATAGAGTGTCAGTTTCATAAATTACTGCAATCGGCTCAGACTGCATCCCGAAAGTTAAAAAATCCGGATGGATTATCCTCGGTTCAGCTGATTTTTGCTATTTCTTCTTCAACAAGCCGTTTTATTATCCCGAATTCCGCGGCAGCATTCTCAATCATTGCCACTGTCTGACCGGTATTTCCTTCCTTTCCTATCGACCGTTCAATTCCGGCAAGCATATCAAAGAGCTTAATGGCGCCGATATGCCTGCAAGGCGGCTGTATCTTGTGTGAAAGGTTTGCGGTGTTTTCCCATTCTTCCCTTGCGGCGGCTACGCTCATATCATTCAAACCCGAGGCGGTGGTTGAGATGAATGATTCCAGCATCTGTTTTACGAAAACCCTGTCGCCTCCCGCAAGGTGATACAGGTTGCTAAGGTTGATATCTGATATTTCTCCGGCTGATTTCTCAGGGGCGGTCTCAGGTTTAGCTGAAGCGCTTCCGGCGTTTATACCCGTGGCTTCAATTATTGCCGAGAGGAGCATCTTTTCTGAAAATGGTTTTGGCATGAAGGCATTGATGCCTGCCTTTCTGAATTTTTCCTGTTCTTCATTTCCCGGAGCAGCCGAGGTGAAGATAACAGGCATCTCCTTTTCGCTGATTTGCATTTCCTCCCTGATGAACCTTGTCGTTTTCAGTCCGTCAATACCCGGCATCCGCATGTCCATAAAGACCAGATCGAATTTTTCTGTTTTCAGCATCTCGAGGGCAGTCATACCGTTCTCTGCCAGCCTGAAAGCAGCTTTCCATCTTCCAAGGATCTTACTGAAAAGCAAGCGGTTGTATTCTTCATCATCCACCACCAGTATTTTTTTCCCTTTAATCTCCCGCGGAGCGGCAACAGGGGCTTCCTGACCGGCTTTCACCAGTTTTTCATCGCCAACCGGATATGGTATACGGCATATTATGGTCGTACCCTCATTCTTTTTGCTTTTTACCTCAATTTTACCTCCATGCAGGTTAATCAGGCTTTTCACTATTGATAAGCCGAGTCCCGTTCCGCCGTATTTCCGGGTGGTGTTCATCTCTGCCTGGGTGAAATCGTCAAATATTACTTCCAGCTTCGATTCATCTATCCCTATTCCGGTATCGGCAACGCTCAGCACGAGTTCTACTTCTTTGTTGTTTTTCGGATTGTGGCTTACCATCATGGACACTTCGCCATTGCTTGTGAATTTGATTGAATTCCCGGCAAGATTCAGGAGAATCTGTTTCAGACGGTAGGGATCGCCCACGATCACGGGGGGAGTACCGGGATCAATCTTATGGCTCAGTCGGTTATTATTCTGAGCCGCTTTTCCGGAAAGCATCTCGTGAACATCCTCCAATACACCGGCAATTCTGAAATGCACTTTCTCGAGAGTGAGCTTATCGGTTTTCAGTTTTGAAAAATCGAGAATATCATCAATTATTCTCAGGAGATGGTCGGAAGATGATTTTATTACATTCAGCGATTTTGCAGTCTCGCCGCCGCGGTTTTCATGAAGAAGCTGTTCCGTAAAGCCCGAGATTGCCGTGAGGGGAGTTCTTATCTCATGAGTGATGTTAGCCATGAAAAGCTCCCTGGTTTTTGCCAGTTTTTCAGTTTCATCCCTCGACTTTTCAAGGGCTGCCTGGTAAGCAAGGGCGTTTCTGGCATATTTGAAGACTACATATATCAACAGGATGCCCCAAAGCGCCCCGGTAACAGCCACCAGCACAAGACCTCGGTAGGTTTCGTCAGCTACTTTCCTTGCTTCCACGGCCTTCAGCCCTATCTGCTGGTAGACTTCATTCTCCATGCTTGAAAGGAGGTCGTAGAATTTTTCGGTAATCACGCTGCTGTTTCTTGCCAGCTGAAGTTCCCTGACAGCCTGCTGGTCTCTTGTCAGCTGGTTTTTCTCAATTATCTCTTCGTAATTGTTGCCTGTTTCCTTTCTGACCGGGGTATTGTCGGAGCTCAGTCTGAATTCCCTTTGTGTTGTACCAGTCCCGGCAAGTTCAGTTGATGACGAATCGAGATGTATTGAAAGTCTTCGAAGGTTTCTTATTACATTGTCGTCCCTCGAGAGAACAAGCAGTTGTGTCCATATTGAGATGTTCCTGTCAATCAGAAGCTTTATGGTGTCGGTTTGGGCAAGGAGGACAGAATCGTTGTTGCAGGCTTCCCTCAGGGTACCGATTTTTTCATCAATCCCCGAGATGAATGTGTAATACGGCCTTATATCGGCGGGATTGCGGCTTGCCATGTATATCCTGACGCTGTTTCCAGCTTTCTCTATGTCGGTTGAAATTTCCCTTATGCCGACCAGTCTCAGTTCAGGCGACTCGTCAATCTTAATTGAAGACACTATTGATGAAAGGTTGCGGTAGAACATATAAAAAGTTGCCGACAGAAGTAATACTGCCAGGATCATCAGTAATCCGACCCTTGTACGGATCGAATTCCTGCCGGGCTCCTTTACGGACGGATCGCTCATCGATCCAAAGATACCGAATATTTATTCTCTATATGTTGCTGAAGATAGAGACCGCAGAGAGCAGGGGCAAATTCATCCTTTACCACGAAATAATCGTGGGGTATTGTGTGAAGTTTCTCTTTTACCGATTTCGATTGTGAAAGCAGGATCACCATGGCATCGCAGGAGTGTTCCTTGAGGACCTTTATCACGTGACCGGCATTCAGGCCGTCGCCAAGGTAATAATCGATGAAAACGGCGTCATAATTTGAACTGAGGTCGCCCGCCTTGATCTTCTTCATATACTCAGCAGCATTGGTAAAGGAGCGTAGTACCAGCTGATACTTGCCCCGTGTCAGGATACCGTTGAGGCTTTGCTGTATGGCATTCGACAGGAGGTTGCTGTAATACTCGTTGTCTTCAATAACAAGAATGCTGATCGTTTTTTTCATGGAGGGGTGGCTTGTTGAATTCTACAATTAATATCCAAGTCCCGTGCCACAATCTGCCAAAACAGGCAACCTGTTTATAATTTGCTTAAAAAAAGAAAGTTAAGATATCAACAATGCCCTTTGCAGAGGATAGTAATCATGTTAAATTCTCATTATGGGAAAAGCAGTTTCTTAATGAAAAAAGATACGGGGCTCAGGGCACAGGGCGGAAGAACGGCTTGCGGCGAGCGGCTGGCGGCAAAAGCGCAGGGGGCAGGTCTTGCCGTCTTGCCGTCTTGCCGTCTTGCGGTCTCTTCTAAAGCGGCACATCGCCTATAATACATCGCCTATAATACATGACTACGCTAAACACTAAACACTTTAATGGCAATTAACAATTAACAATGAGCAATTAGCAATTATTAATTAACTGCGTACCGCTATTTACCGTCTTCCCGATGATCCGGAGGAGGAGCTTCTGGATGATCCTGAACTGCTGCTTCGGCCTGAAGAGCTGCCTGAAGATACATGTGACGAACTGCGGCTGGGTGATGATGACCTGCCTATTGAGGAACTGGCCGAGCTACGACTGGGAGAGGATGACCTGCTCATAGAGGAAGCGGCCGAGCTACGACTGGGTGTTGAAGGTCTGGAAACTGAGGACCCGGATGAACTGCGGCTGGGAGATGATGATCTGGCAGACGGAGCGGAAGGCCTTGATGAGGCTGAGCTTGACCTGCTGTAGCTCGACTGCGATCGGGGAGCAGTTACCTGCGACCTCTGGGTTGAGACGGGTCTTTGTGCAGTCTGCGGCCTGGAACTTGAACTTACCGGAGCTGATCTTTGTGCAGTTGTGGGTCTCTGGGTTGTTGCAGGCCTTTGTGCAGTTGTGGGTCTTTGAGTCGTTACGGGTCTCTGTGCGGTCTGCGGTCTGGAGCTGGAGCTAACCGGAGCTGATCTCTGAGCTGTTGTGGGTCTCTGAGTTGTTGCAGGTCTCTGTGCAGTTACAGGCCTTTGAGTCGTTGCTTGTCTCTGACTTGTTACCGGTCTCTGAGTTGTTACCGGCCTCCGTGCAGTCTGGGCTGAGGTAGTGGCCTGTCTGTTTGTAGTTGATGAGGCGCTTCTCCTGACCGTCGACTGGCTCTGATCGCTAACCGGTCGTCTTGTGGTATTTGACTGAACAGCATTTGAACGCTGGGTTGAAGACGACCTTCGCGTGGCATCCGAAGAGGACGCCCGGTAATCGCTGCCTCGTCTGGTCTGACTCAGGCTGGCATAGTGCGATTCACCCACTCTTCTCATATCGGGGCGCGAGTAAGTATCCCTGTAGCGGCCTTCCTGCACTCTGCGTGAGTACATTGTTGAATGCGACCTGATGCGGGTGTAGTAGAAGTCGTTGTACCTGTAGTACCTGATACGGTCCCAGCGCCTGAACATCACATAGTAATGATTGTGAATATTGTAGTAGTGGAATCCGTAGTAGTAGTGGTAGTAGTACGGACGCCAGGGACTCCAGTAGGAGGGATAATAGCCCCAGTACCATGTTGAGTGCCAGGGGATGTAGCTTGAAAGGTAGATGAATCTTACCACAGGCCAGTCGGCAACCAGATGGATGGTCACCCTTCTTCCCCCGGTGTAGCCCGGGTTGTATCTTACTGAATAGTAGTTGTCATAATCGGGCTCGATTATGTAGTTCCTGCCGTAGAGAGCCTCGTCGCCCACGAGCTGGATGTTCACAGTGCCGTCGGAGAACCTCTCAACGATAAACACCGCGACATCCTGCGTCTCATAGTTGTTGAGCGCCACCCTGAGGACGATGTTGTGAACACTTCCGTCTACATAGTCATGCACTGTTATATAGTCGACATAATTATCGCCGTTCAGATCGAGGTTGTTTACCCTCAAATCCGGATCGTTAAGCTTTCTTTCGAATTCCTCGAGGGTCTGCGACTCCTGGAAGAGGTTCATTACCGCGTAAAGATTGAGATTATCTCCGGGCAGTCCAAGATAATCGTCAGGGTAACTTCTGGCGGTCAGAGTGGCTCCCGCTGTCATCAATACTGCAAGGATAGTGGTTATTATATACTTTTTCATGACCTGGAGTTTTTGGAATTATTGCTTCTACTGATGAATAGCAAATGCCGTACCAAAAAAACAGAGGAAGGGTGCAGGGCGAAGAGCACAGGGCTCAGGGCTCAGGGCGCAGGGCACAGGGCACAGGGGGCAGTGACAGGTCTTGCAGGTCGTGCAAGTCGTGCAGGTCTTGCAGGTCTCTTACAATGAGCTTTACGCTAAACCCTGAACACTGAACCCTGAACACTGAACCCTGAACACTGAACATTAAACACATACGCCTAAACATTTAACGCTAAACGTCTCGAACCTTGAACACCGAACTATCATCTGAGCCGCATGCCGTTCAGTTATAACAATGTTATAACGTGTTTCGGGCTTAATTTCTGACAGCTAAATACATAGGACAAGACCGCACGACTGCAAGACCGCACGACCGCAGGACCACGCATTAAACAATCTCCATGGAGCTATATCCCTGTCCGTTTCTTTTGAGCCTGATCTGGGTGGTAATACGTTCCTGCATCGCATCGATATGTGATATCACTCCAATTGTCTTGCTGGTTTCATATTGCAGCTTCTCAAGGGTGTCGATGGTCATGTCGAGCGTTAAACGGTCGAGGGAACCGAATCCTTCGTCGATGAACAGGCTTTTTATGTCGACATGTCTGGATGCCAGATCTGAAAGGGCAAGAGCCAGCGAAAGGCTGACAAGAAAGCTTTCACCACCCGAGAGGGATTTAACCGATCTTTTCAGGTCGCCCATGTGGGTGTCGATCACTATCAGGCTGTCGTCCTTGTCTTCTTCAGGGATATCGAGCTGATACCTGTCATTCAGCATCCTGAGCCGGCGATTGGCAAGCTTCACCAGCTGGAAGAGAGTGAGCTGCTGGGCGAAGGTGCTGAATTTCTTCCCCTCGGCATCTCCAATGTACTTATTCAAAAGAACCCATTTTTCTGCTGATTTCTTTTGCTTTTCTATTTCTTCGCCAACAGTTCCAAGTTCTTTCAGCGAGCTGCTCTGTACTCCCTTCCTTGTAACCAGCTCATCCCTTTTCGCGTTTACCTCTTCCAGCTGATTACCAAGGATTTCCATTTCAGCATCCAGGTCCCCGATCTTTGCTGGAGTGTCGTTCGTCCTCATTTCAGTCAGTCGGAGCCTCATATCACTTACCGTTGTTCTAATTTCGAGGAGTCCTTCTTTCAGACGGTCTTCCTTCGTGTTCAGAGTATTGTATTCAGCGTCAGGGATCAGATCATTAAGGGCTTTTCCGGGCTCGGGGTAGTCGGGTAATTCATTTTTCAGTTCTTCCGTGAGTGATTCCAGATCCTTACTGTCCTTTTCAATTGACTGATTCAGTTCTTCCCTGTTTTTATCAAGGTTTTGCCAGGCGCTGTTGTTTTCAGTGAATTTCTTTACCAGTCTGCCTTTCTCCAGGCTTACATCGCTGCCACTGAACAGAAGCAGCCTTTTACTGGCCAGCCCGGCCGACTCCTTCATAAGTTCTCCGAGAGAAGTAAGCCGGTTGACAAGGTCGCGGATTTTTTCCACGGCAGCCGATTCCGTTATGAAGCTTTCCATATCCTCTGTTCTTATCCGGAGCAAATCCACTATTGCCTTAGGCTCCATCAGTCTGAACTCTTCAGGCAGGCGGGCAATGGCTGAGCTGCATTTTTCCCCGGCTATACGGCTATCCTGATCAAGCCCGGCTATTTCCGCTGATTTCTTTTCCTTTATTTCATTATTCTGCCTGAGGCTTGTTTCAAGCAAGTAGAGATTTTTCCTGTAGTTTTCACTGTCATCGCGGGCCTCTTTTATTTTGCCATCGAGATCATCGGGCGAGGATGGTCTTTGCCGTCTGTACGGATGAGTTGTTGAACCGCAGAGAGGGCAGGGTTTTCCATCCTCAAGCCGCTGCCTGTGTTCCTCCAGGCTTGCTGACAGTTCACGTATTCTCTTTTCCTTTAACAGGTTATCATGAACGAGTTCAGCTTTTTCCTTATCTTCCAGTGCCTTTGCGATCTTCCCCGGAAGTTCACCGATGGTTTTCAGCGCTTCATCAAGTTCCTTTTTGTCTTTTTCAAGCCTTTGTTCAATATTGTCGAGCTGCATTTTTTCGGTCCTGTAATTATCGGCGTCCTCGCGATACGATTTGAGGGATCTGAGGCCCTGTTCAGGCGATTCAAGCAGCTCCGGATCGATCTTTGCTTTCAGGATTGCTGTTGATGACTCCTTTTTCGAAAGAAGCCCGAGTACATTTGCCTCCATCATGCCGGGATCGGAAAAATCGGGCTTGATTTTCAGTTCATTGCAGATCCTGGCAATCTCTTTTTTGCTTCCTTCGGCCAGAACATCCTTCCCGGCTTTTTCCCTTTCAATATCGAGCACTTTCTTTTCAAATTCATCCAGAGCGCTAATTACTTCAGCGGAGCTTCGGGTCAAACGCCTTACTTCATCTCTGATCTCATCATCCCTGTTTTTGCATACAATCAGATCCTGAGTCGTTTTCCTCTGTTTTTCGCTCAGGTCGTTAATATTTTTCTCCAGTGCCTGCAGGTTCCAGAGTTTTCTTGAGAAAGGCATCAGCCCGCGATGTTTCGCCAGTCGTTCTCCGTTAAGTCGGATAAACTCATTCTGTTCCGATGTAATTTCCTTTTCCCTGTTTATCTTTTGTTCCAGGTCTGAAGCCAGCTTACTGATATTTTCCTTAAGGATTTTCTGGTTTTTCAGCGTCTGTATCCTCTCCTGGTGTCTGGCCCTTGTTTTTTCGCATTCTTCGAGTTCAGTCAGGAGCCTCTTGAAGGAATCATCATCCATCAGTCTGTTTCTGAGGTCCTTTTCCCTTGCCAGGAGAAGCTCAAGTTCCTGTCCGTAGAGTTTGTTCCTGTAGAAGGCGGCTTTACCCAGTTCCCTGTATATCCAGCTTCCGGTTATCTGTTCAAGCAGCTTTCCTCTTTCATCGCCTTTTGCCTTCAGGAAAGCTGAGAAATCGCCCTGGGCGAGTATTATTGCCTTTACGAACTGATCAAAATTCAGGCCTATATTCCTTTCATTCTCAGCCGGGACCTCGGTTTTTTTGAGATCGAGCAGTGTTCCGTTGCCGTCGTACAATTCCAGTTCGTAATCCCTGAGCGACCCGGTGCGTGTCCGCGAAATGCTCCACCGGGATGTGAAAATCCCATTTTTGCACTCGAAGCATGTTTCTGCAAAACAGCTGTTCATGTTGCGGGTCATTATCAGCCCGGTTCTCTCGATGAGTCCCTTTGATACCCTTTCATCAACCCTTGGTATTCTGTTGAAGAGAGCAAGTGTGATTACATCGAGTATGGTGGTTTTTCCTGTTCCGGTAGCTCCGGTAATTGCGAACAGCCCTGCAGAAGCCAGGGGCTCGCTGCTGAAATCTATTTCATGCACTCTTTTCAGGGAGTTGATATTCTCAAATCTTATCTTCAGGATTTTCATGGGCTACTCCATCTGTTTATGTAGTACTTCCTCAAGCAGTTCTGCAAAAGCTTCCCTTAGCATTCCGGCTGTGTTTTCTTCGAGCTTGTCGTTTTCAATTCTTCTTTCAAACACTTCGGTGGGTTTGAGTTCTTCGATTCCGGTGCCGGTGTCATAAAGCTCAGCCGTTCCTGCCGTCCTGTTCCGAAAACTAATCCTGCTTTTAATGATCTCAATTTTTTCCTCATCGTATTCGCTTACCAGGGTTTCGAGTTCAATTCTTTTTGAGGGGTCCTCGTTTTCCTCGGTGGCATCAAGTTCAAGCAGCGTGGTCAGGGGCAATTCATCTGCCCTTATATTGACAAGCTGTTTCCTGATGTCGCTGATTGTTCCTGAGATTTTTATCAGTTTTCTGGAAGGAGGAACAGGAATTGATCTGAAAGATGTTTCTTCCCCCTCGAATTGATAGATTATTACCCGGTTGGCATTGTCCCTTTCACTGAAGGACAGGGCCAGTGGCGATCCGCTGTAGATTATTTTGCTGTTTTCGCCGGGCGATTGTGGATTATGGAGGTGTCCAAGGGCATAGAATGAAAAGCGCGAGGGCAGCCGGGAGGACTCAACTGCTGCCAGGTTCCCTACCTGAATATCCCTTTCACTTTCCGAAATACTGCCTCCGCTTACAAAAAAATGGCCCATGGCAAGGGCCGGTATCCCGGGATAGCTATTTTCACAAAGGACCGCGAGCTCTGAGTAGACCCTGATAATACCTGCCCTTGTACTTTCGAGCCTGTCCTCATAGCTTTCATCTGAGGCATAGCGTCGCAGGTCGGCATCGCGGATAAAGGGGACAGATGCTATTACCAGTCCGGTTTTACCCTCCCGGTCCCTTACCTCGACAAGCATGTCGGCGGGATTTTCAGGCAGGCCTCCCGTGACGTGGATATCGAGTTCCCTGAGGAGTTCCCCGGGAGCCTCAAGCATTGAAGGGGAATCGTGGTTACCACCGGCTATTATAACCTTGCATTTCAGTCTCGACAACCTGACCAGCAGTTCATAATACACCTTCCTCGATTCGCTCGAAGGGTTTGCAACATCGAAAATGTCGCCCGGAATTATAAGGGCATCAATCTTCTCAGTTTCAATGAGAGGGATAAGCCATCCGAAGAAAAGCTGATGGTCTTCAGCCAGTTCCTTTTCATAGAGCCTTTTCCCGATGTGGAGGTCAGATGTATGGAGTATCCTAATCGCCATTTTTTATTATATGTTTATTACAGGGCTGTTGAAACAGCTATTAAATGAACCCGGCATCGAAGTCAGCCGATGGATTGTCATTTTCGGTATCGATGATCCACTGGAATCCGGTTTCACCGTTTTTGTGGGTTGATGATCCGGCATTGTAGCAACGAGGAATTCCCCAGGTCCCGTGGTTTATTTTCGACGCCGTTTCCTTATCGCGGTGGTAGTGTCCGAAAAGAAGCATCTCTACCCGGTTGCTGATTATTTCCTTTAGTTCCTCACTGTCCTTCAGCTGCATTGCAAGCTTGAAATCGAAAGGATGATGGTGGAGGTACACTATCTTCTTCCGGGGGGCGACTTCCGGCCTTAGCAGTATTCTCTTCAGCCTGTTGAGTTGTGCTTTACCGAGTTCACCTTCAGAAAAATAGCGGTCGTTCCAGTTTAGTTCACCGGCGGTCGAATCGAGGCCGATAAAGGCAAAATCGTCTATAATGTCAAGCTTTGGGTAGGATATTCTTTTGTTCCCATAGTACCTTTGCTTGAAAAGTCCGACGAACTTCCTATTGGCCATTATACCTGTTCCATAGTCGTGATTTCCGGGTACCGGAAGTACTCGGTATCCCTGTTCTTCAAGCATTCCGATTGAAGCGGCAGCTTCTTCATTCTGTTCTTCCCGAAAGGCGTTGTCCGCAATATCTCCAGTGATCACGACGACATAATCTGACGATGGCAGGCAGCTTTTTGAAATGGAATCGATAATAAGGCGGAACCTGTCACCACACTCCTTGTGTCCGACATGCAGGTCAGACAGGTGAATGATCTTTTTCACTGCTCAGTCAAAAAATGTACAATATAAAATACAGTACTCTCCGTCAGGGATTTCTAGAAATCCTCATGCCATTTCGAACGGTCGGGGGGAGCCGGTGCCGTGACTTTCTTCACTGGTTTTTCGCCGAGTTCCCTGAGAAGTACCTCTACTGCCTTTTCAATACATGGATCGCTTCCCTTTGCAAGTTGTTCGGGGCGGTCAACCACCTCGATATCGGGGGATACTCCCACGCCTTCGATGATCCATCCTTCATCCTTGTCGAATATACCGAAGCGCGGCACTGAAATATAACCACCGTCAACAAGTCTTGCATTTCCGGAAATTCCGACAAGTCCTCCCCATGTGCGGGTGCCTATGAGTTTACCAAGTCCGAGTTTTTTGAAGAAGTATGGGAAGGCGTCGCCACCTGATGCTGAATAGCCGTTTATCAGCATCGCCTTGGGGCCGTCGTGTGCAATGGCCGGCGATTTTCCGGGCTGCAGTCCGTTCTGATGCCAGTATGTCAATGTGTGTCGGTCGAGAAGGTCAGCCATCCTGTCGGGGATGTAACCTCCTCCGTTATAGCGTTCATCAATAATAAGGGCCTCCTTGTTCCAGTAGGTGTACATTCCGTGGAACAGTTCCTTGTTCCCGTCGGTGGATGTGTTGGGCACATGAATGTAGCCTATCCTTCCTCCGGAAAGCTTGTCGACCATTGCCCTACGTTCGTTCACCCAGTTGAAGTATCTGAGTTCCAGTTCACTTCGGACAGGTTTTATTGTGTATGTCCGGGCCCCGTCCGCGGATGGTTTGGAATTGACTTTTATCTCAACAGGTTTTTCTGCCTTGTTTTCAAGGAAGATATATGGATTTACAGAAGTCGTAACATCCTTTCCGTCGATGCTTATAAGGTAATCACCTTCTTTTACATCGACACCCATTTCGGTAAGCGGCGACCGCCGGGCATCATTCCAGTTTTCGCCCTGGAATATTTTTGAGATTTTGAATCTTCCCGATGCTTCGTCGGCAGTCAGCTCGGCTCCGAGAAGCCCGTTCTCGACTCTTTTTACATTCGGGAAATCTCCCCAGTCGACATAGCTGTGGCCTGCATTGCTTTCAGCCATTATCTCATTAAGTATATAGTCGAGGTCGGCCCTGTGGCTTACCGAGGGAAGCAGTGCACTGTATCGTGTTTTCATTTCGGGCCAGTCGACTCCGTGCAGATTGTTCACGTAGAAGAAATCACGGAATATTCTCCAGGCATCGGTGTAAATCTGATTCCACTCTTTCTGTGGATCCAGTTTCATTTCAAGCCCGTCGAGGTTCAGTTTGCCGGCTCCGGCTTTCTGGCCGGGAGTGAGTTTTATTATTCCATAATCGGGTCCCGACCGGTACATTCCCATTTTTCCGTCGGCTGAAATCGATACAGACTGTGCACGGTCGAGGATTTCTTCATTCTTCTCTTCCTCTATGTTATACTTCATCAGCTTTCCGCCGCTTATGAAGATCAGTCCACCTTCGGCAGCGCCTGCAATCCTGTAATCGCCTGCTTCACCGGGAAGCGCCGTGACACGGTTGTTGATCCCATTGAAATCAATTTCCACCTTAACTGCCTTTTCTTCAGCAGGTTTTTCTTCAGCTGTTGTTTTTGCCTTTTTTGATTTGGCTGTCGTTGAAGCAGCTTCCGCGGACTTTTCTTCCCTGACCGGTTCCACATCATTCTTATCCTTGAATATCTTCGGGCTTTTCGCGGTAAGCGCCAGGGCATAAAGACGTGTTGCCCTGGTGTATATATAGTCGAAGTCGTAACTTGAAAATGTCAGGTTGAAATCGCGGTCTGAGGCGAAGAAGATATAATTGCCGTCGAGACTGAATACAGGGCTGTTGTCAGCGAAAGTACCATCGGTAAGCTGATGCAGTGTGCCGGCCGGGATGTCGTAAACCCAGATGGCTGATTTTTCGTTATCTCCCTCTTTTGTATAGGTTATCCAGCGTGAGTCGGGAGAAAAGTCGTAGCTTCTTATCTCGCTTGCAGTGGCCTTGTCGACTTCAGTTATTTTTCCCGTTGCAGCTTCGATGAGCTTAAGCTTCATTGTCCTGTCGAAGAATAGAAGGTATCGGCTGTCAGGCGACCACAGGGGCTGATACATCCAGGCTGATGAATTGAAGGTAACCTGCCTGGCTTCAGCTCCCTTTTTGTTTTCGATGATCCATAGTTCATATTCGCCTGTCTTGTCGGAGTAGTATGATATATATTTTCCGTCGGGCGACCAGGCCGGGAAGATCTCACGTATACCCTGGGTTTCGGTAAGGTTTTCGGTAATCCCGTTTTCGGCGGGAACTGAGAAGATGTCTCCCCGGGCATCAAAGAGAGCTCTTTTGCCTGTGGGAGATATGGCTCCGCTGTGAATGTCATCTTTCACATTCTTATAATACGGAATCAGGTTGGGGTTGTCGAAATTGATATTCACTTTCACTCTTTCCGATTGACCCGACTGCAGGTTAAGCCTGTAGATATAACCGCCGTTCTCATAAACCAGCTGGTCGCCGTTGCCTGACGGCCACATGACGTCGAAATCCGTATGTCGGGTAATCTGCGAGTTTTCCTTTGTAAGCGTATTGTATTTCCAGATGTTTAGTCTCAGATCGCGGTCGGAAGCATAGAAAATATTATCACCTGACCATGTCGGGAGCTGGTCGGTTCCTTCGAAGTCGGTTATCTGTTCCGAGGTGTTTGCTTTAAGGTCATAGATCCATAGGTTGGTTGCCCTTCCGCCTTTGTATCTTTTCCAGTTCCTGAACTCACGGTCGACCGGGGTAAACACCATTTTGGATCCATCGGGCGACAGCACTCCGAATCCTCCGTTTACAATCTGAAGAGCTTTTTCAAATTTACCGTCGAGGCTTACCAGGAAATACTTTCCCTGGCGTTCTCCGAATTCAGTACGGGCCGAACGAATAAGTATCTGTTTGCTGTCGGGTGTCCAGTCGAGCACCGCATTGTCCCAGCCTCCCCTTGGAGGCATTACACCGACGGAGTTGTACCAGGTGAGCTGCCTCGGGACTCCTCCGTTTGAAGGGATCACGAAAATCTGGCGGGTTCCTGAATATTCACCCGAAAAGGCTATCCACTTGCCGTCGGGCGAGATTTTCGGAAAGAGCTCGAGTCCTTCATGGGAAGTCAAACGGCGGGCTTCGCCACCCGAGGAGCTTACGGTCCAGATATCTCCTGCATATACAAATGCTATCAGGTCATTGTTGATGTCAGGGAACCTGAGAAGTCTGACGTCATCAATGGCAGAGGCTGTCAGAAAAGTGCACAGAGCAAAAAGTGACAGAGTAATGTGTTTAATGATCTTCATATACCTAATGATTTTTTGATTGCTATTATTTTTACTGTTTTTTCTATTCAATGTGAATAAGAGGCATAACTGTTTCCGGGTGAAGACCCTGTAACAAAGCTGATTCCGTGAGGGACTGTTGAATGCAGCCTGTCGCGGACGGTCAGTTTGCTTTAACGGCTTAAGATAAAAAATT
Source organism: Bacteroidales bacterium (assembly GCA_012519515.1). Classification (GTDB taxonomy): domain Bacteria; phylum Bacteroidota; class Bacteroidia; order Bacteroidales; family VadinHA17; genus LD21. The sequence goes on from JAAYQC010000044.1 coordinate 24,079, forward strand.
AATTCCATTTAATGGTTTTCATCGGATTAATATCGAAATTGGCTGCAATGGAATGTAAGGGCAGTCATATCACTTTTTGCCGATGAGCCGGGATTACTTTCAGTTTAAACAGTTTACCGTATGGCAGGGAAAGTCGGCCTTCAGGGTTGGCACCGACGGAGTGCTTCTCGGGGCCATTGCCGACACGGCAGGAAGGAGAAGAATACTTGATATCGGTACCGGCACCGGCCTTATTGCCCTGATGCTTGCACAGAGATGTTGTTCAGGGCAAAAGCCACATAGTAAACTACATATCAATGAGTTCCGATTCCGGCAGGCCGTATTCCTCCTTCATTTCTATGCCGAGTTTACGGAGTTCGCTGATGACCGGATTATAAATCTCCGGAACTACCGGCCTGTAAACACCTGTCAGGTTTATTTTCTTTTCAAGTATCATCACCACTGCCACCGAAGCGGGGAGGGCCACTGTTCTGGCTATTGCCGTGTTCGTTTCGGGTGATCCGAAATCGAGCATGGATGATTTTATCACCTCCTTTTTGCCGCCGGGGTATGAAGCGAGGAAGACATGCTGCATTACCACCATGTCGCGGTCCTTTTCCGACATCATCATCTTGCTGATCATTCTTCCGGCAGTTATCTCGAAAGGTGAGGTCTTAGTGTATTCGAGTTTTTCATTGCTGAAGAATCCCAGCCATTCGAGTGAGTCGAGTGCAACGGACGAAACGGGGATGCCTAGTTTGAGGGCTAAGTTTTCACGAAGGTTGGCAGCCTCCAGTCCCGACCTTTCGGAAAGGAACCCGGCGTAGTCCTTTCCGGTGTAATTAACAATGGTGTCGTCTAACATGTTAAGCGCCTTCATCACATCGAGTGTTTCGCACCAACCCCTGAACCTGAATGTTCCGCGGTATATTGTGGATACTTCAGGGATACCGTAAATATCCATGTAGCTTATAGAATCCCTGTTTGGATAAACCTCCATTTCACCGACTCCCGGGAAATCGTATGAGAACCTGTTTTTGAAAAGGTCGATGGATTCAATGTTTACTTTCTCTCCGTTTTTAAGATACAGAGCGCTGTTCCGGCTTGCGAGAACCACCCCTTTGGGGCTCCATGAAAATTTGTATTTCATGGGGTTATCGGCATCCTCGGGTGCTGGCAGGGCGCCGCAGAGCGACCAGAACTTCTCAACCTTGCCGCCTTTGGAGTGAATATGGTCGATTACCTTCTTTGCAGTCATATGATCGATTCCGGGATCAAGTCCTATCTCATTGAGAAGAAGCGTTCCCGACTTCTTTGCAGCCTCTTCGAGAGCCTTAATCTCGGGTTGCACATAGGACGTGGTTACAAGAGGCTTTCCTGATTTTATACATGCACGGGCGGCAACTGCATGATACCTGTAAGGAAGGAATGAAACCACTATATCATGCTGACGTACAAGTTCGTCCAGCACTTCGGTCTCATCAGATGACCATCTCAACGACGACCCGTTGGGATGACCCTTTATCATCCTGTCGGCTTTTTCTTTTGTGGTGGTGGCAATCTTTACGGCATAATTATTACTCAGCAGGAATTCCACCATCGGCTTTACAACCAATCCTGCTCCCAGGATAAGGACTTTTTTCATTTCCGTTATGATATTCGTTTATAATCCTTACAAGTTACGAAAACAAGTGAAACAGAACAATGATAATTGTTACCTGAAGGGAGGCTTTTTATCCGGTGCCTTGGCAAAAAAAATTATCTTTGTTGATGATCAATTACTGAAATGTTTCCTGCTTTTCCCCATGGCCAACAAGCAAAAATATGCCGAGACACCGCTGATGAAGCAGTACTATAACATCAAGGCGAAGCATCCTGATGCTATTCTGCTTTTCAGGGTCGGCGATTTTTATGAGACCTTCGGTGCGGATGCCATAAAGACCTCCGAAATCCTGGGCATCACCCTCACCAGGAGGGCAAACGGTGCCGCCTCTTCTGTTGAGCTGGCGGGATTTCCCTATCATGCCCTCGACATCTATCTTCCAAGGCTGGTCAGGGCAGGGCAGAGGGTGGCGATATGCGAACAGCTTGAGGATCCTAAACTGGCAAAGAAAATAGTAAAGCGGGGGATTACCGAGCTCGTGACACCGGGAGTTTCGCTTGATGATAACGTCCTTACCCACAAGGAAAATAACTTTCTGGCTGCTGTCCACATCGACAAGAAAGCTGCAGGGGTCGCTTTTCTCGATATCTCAACGGGCGAGTTTCTTGCAGCTGAAGGCAGCTTTGAATATATCGACCAGTTGCTGAGTAACTTTCAGCCCAAGGAGGTTCTTTATGAGAAGAGGAAGAAAGAGCTCTTCACTGAGAACTTCGGAACAAAATTCTATACCTTCAGGCTCGACGACTGGATCTTCACCCCGGAAGCGGCAAGCGACAGGCTCCTGAAGCAGTTCGAGACCACCTCGCTCAAGGGATTCGGAGTACAGAACCTGGCGCTGGCGGTTATCGCGGCAGGCGCTGTGCTGCACTACCTCGATATTACCCAGCACTCTCAGCTGGGACACATCACAAATCTGTCGAGGATAGATGAGGACAGGTACGTGTGGCTCGACAAGTTCACCATTAGGAACCTTGAGCTGTTCCATACACCGTATGAAGGTGCCCGTACTTTTATTGATGTGATCGACCGCACCATTTCGCCGATGGGAGGGAGGATGCTGAAGAGGTGGGTTTCGCTTCCGCTGAAAGACATTCAGCCTATAGCTGACAGGCACGATATAGTGGAATATCTTATGTCGTCAGTGGATGTAATGCACGAAATTGCCGTACTGCTACAGCAGGTGGGCGATCTTGAGAGACTGGTCTCAAAGGTGGCTGTCGGCAGGGTGAATCCCCGGGAAGTGCTTCAGCTGAAGAGAGCCCTGAGGGCAGTCGTCCCGATAAGGGAGATATGTGACAAAAGCGGATGCGGTCCTCTTAAGATACTTGGGGAACAGCTTAATCCCTGCCAGACAATAGCCGACAGGATAGAAAGGGGACTTAACAGCGATCCTCCTGCCCAGCTTATCAGGGGGAAGGTGATTGCAGAAGGAGTCTCCGATGAGCTTGATGAACTCAGGAAAATTCTTTACAGCGGCAAGGATTATCTCAATGAGCTGCAATCGAGGGAGATACAAAGGACGGGTATCAGTTCGCTCAAGGTGAGTTTCAACAACGTGTTCGGGTATTATATTGAAGTAAGGAACACTCATAAGGACAAGGTTCCCCCGGAGTGGATACGAAAGCAGACCCTGGTGAGCGCAGAACGCTACATCACGGCCGAACTCAAGGAATATGAGGAGAAAATTCTGGGCGCCGAGGAGAAGATCATTGCACTCGAGACGAAGTTGTTCAACGATCTTGTCCAGTCAATAGTGGATTACATTCCACCCATCCAGCTGAACTCGTCGCTGATAGCCAGGCTCGACTGTCTTTATTCCTTCGCTGTGGTATCGAAGGAGAATGATTATGTCAGGCCTGTTATGGATGATTCTTTCAGGCTTGATATCAAGGACGGACGTCATCCTGTGATAGAAAAGCAGCTTCCTCCCGGGGAATCGTACGTGCCGAACGATCTCTTTCTGGATTCCGACGACCAGCAGATAATAATACTGACGGGTCCGAACATGTCGGGTAAGTCGGCTCTTTTGCGTCAGACCGCCCTGTCGGTGCTTATGGCCCAGATGGGCTGTTTTGTTCCGGCCAGGGAAGCAAACATCGGCATTGTCGACAAGATCTTCACCAGGGTTGGGGCATCCGATAACATTAGCCTTGGCGAGTCGACCTTCATGGTTGAGATGAACGAGACGGCCAGCATACTGAATAACCTTTCCGACAGGAGCCTGGTCCTTCTCGACGAGATCGGCCGGGGAACAAGCACTTACGACGGAATATCGATTGCCTGGGCCATGGTTGAATATCTTCATGAGAACAGGCACAGGGCAAAGACGCTGTTTGCCACCCATTATCATGAGCTGAATGAGATGGAAAACTCATTTCCAAGGGTTAGGAATTATAATATTTCGATAAGGGAATTCAACAATAAAATAATTTTCCTGAGGAAGCTTAAACGTGGGGGCAGTGAACATAGTTTCGGGATCCATGTTGCCAGGATGGCAGGTATGCCCCGGAGCGTCGTGTCGCGTGCAAGTGACATACTTAAGGAGCTTGAGCAAAGTCATGAAAGGCAGGAGCTTACCAAGCCCATTGCCGGACTGGCTAGTCAAAGAGAAGGATACCAGCTGAGCTTTTTCCAGCTCGACGACCCCGTTCTGAAACAGATAAGAGACGAGATACTCGATCTGGATATCGAAAACCTAACCCCGATAGAGGCCCTGAACAAGCTGTACAACATAAAGAAGTATCTGAAATAAAGCGGAATACAACGGAATCCAGCCGTTCAGGGTTCAGGGTTCGAGCAAGTCTTGATCTGGCGTCACACGGTTTGATACCTAAAGGCCCAAGTCTCATATATTCAGCAATTTCCTCATCAATCACTAATTGTTAATTGCTCATTGCTCATTGCTAATTGTTCATTGCTCATTGCTAATTGCTAATTGTTCATTGCTAATTGCTAATTGTTCATTGCTAATTGCTAATTGTTCATTGCTCATTGCTAATTGTTCATTGCTCATTGCCAATTGCCAATTGTTTAAAGTGTTCTTCATAAAGTCCCTTCAAAAACCAGCGGGCGTTAATACCAAGGTGTCTGTTCTTGTAGCCTCCCTCCTGGATTACAAGAATCGGTAATTTCATAGTTCCTGCCATTCTGCCGTTTTTCAGGAAATCTTCCGGCGACAGCAGCCAGGTACCTGTCGGGTCTCCTTTGGATGTGTCAAGACCCAGGCAGATGATCAGATAGTCGGGTTTGAATCTTCTTATGATTTTCAGGGCATGGCTAAGAGTTTCCCTGTATTCCTCACCGTTGATAACCTCCTTCAGGGGGAAGTTGAAATTATACCCGGTGCCTTCACCGTTTCCCTTCTCTTCGGTGAAGCCTGAGAAATACGGATAGGCAAATGAAGGATGGCCGTGGATCGAGACTGTAAGCACGTCGGATCTGTCGTAGAAGATTTGCTGTTGTCCGTTCCCGTGGTGATAATCCATATCAAGTATTGCGACTCTGCCATACCTGCTAAGGTAGTTTGCCGCGATGGCCGCGTTGTTGAAATAGCAGAAACCGCCGAAAACGAAGCGTTCCGCATGATGTCCGGGAGGTCTTGTCAGGACATAAGCTATCCGGTTTCCTTCCAGGATGGAATCAGCGGCAGTCAGCGCGCAGTTCACTCCCCATCTTGCTGCCTTGTATGCATTTATATTAAGCGGGGTAAAGGTGTCAATGCAATAGTAACCTGCCCTGACCGACAGTTCTTTTGGCGGCCGTGCAACATTGCGGATGGAGAAGACATAAGGATAGACCGAACGGTCAGGTCCGATTGACATACAGACCGTCTTAAAGTATTTTACATAGCCGCGGTCATGTACATCATAAATGAACTTGTCGGGATATTCTTCAACCTTTTCCTCTGAAACATATCCCAGTTTGTTTATTTCCCTGAGGATGCTTTTGACTCTTACAGGGGATTCCACGTATCCGACTTCCCTCACGTGGTGAATCTGATGCCTGGCGTTTACGAATAGTTTTATTTTGAACCTGTTGCTTTCAGCTTTTTGTTTTTCGGGCCGGTGTTTTTTAATATATCGTGCAGGCCGGAGTTTTACAGGGTCTTCCTTTACGCTTGAGACTACCATTCTAATGTATTCCATGGGGCAATAATCTCCGTATTTTCGTTTCAGTATAGCCCTTATTATCTTCTTAAGCTCATTTGCCCTGAGAGGTCGTCCTGAGCCAAGATCGTCGTATACCAGGTAGGGAGGACAGTCGTCTTCGGGTTTTACGGGTGTTTCATATTTTGTGTTAATAATCGGGAAGGCGCCGTAGCGTTCATAGAACGCGAGCCTTTCTGCATTCTGCCCGATAAGTGTCTTGTCTTTGCACAACTCCGGGTCATCAGGAAGGCATTCAAAGAATATCCCTATTGTACCCAGGGATAAAGCCTCTTCTCTCAGTCTCTCATAAAGTGATCCGCCAACACCCGATGTTGGTCTTCCGGGAGTAACGGCCAGATAATCAAGGTAACATAATTTCAGGTCCGACATGTACATCAGGATGGCAAAACCCCTTATGTTTCCTTTATAATCGTCAGCAATCAAGAGGGATGTCTGGAATTTCTTTTCCACGGGGTTTGCCATCTGTAGAAAAATATTTTCGATTTGATTTTCAGAAACAGCAGGGAACTGCAGTTTCATGATTTCCCTGACTCTGTCAATAACCGGCCTGTTGCCATCAAGAAAGGGATTGGATATTTTTCTGATCCTGAACATTTTCTTTGTTTTTAATGTGGACAGTTTGAGCGGTGTTTATCCGGGAAAGTCATCCGTGAAGAACTTAAAAACACATCCGCGTAGATAAATTGGGGCGCAATATAGCAATAATTATCAGTTGGTGTTCAGCTGTTCTTTGCAGGTTCAGGGATAATTTTGCACCTTTACGTCATGAAAAATAACGGAAAATGAGAAGAGTGATTTTTCTTTTTGTGGCGGTGATATTCACTGCTGCTTCCTGCGATGTAAGCAAGACAAGCCTGTTCGGCAGCAGAAAAACCGAAAAGGAACCGGAAGGGACCTCCATCAAAGCTACGGTGCTTATTCCTGCAACTCCCATTCCCGCACCCATAAAGGAGGTTGAGGAGACGCTGGTTCCCGATGGGGATATTGAGCCTTCGCCGGGAAAATACTTCGTCATAATCGGAAGCTTCAGGAATCCCGATAATGCCAGGGAGCATCAGGCTCTGGTTGGAAAGGACGGATTTGTTTCAGAGCTTCTGAAGAATGAAGCAGGATTGTACAGGGTTTCAGTTATGGCAACCGATGACATTATTTCTGCAAGAAACGAGATCGGAAGGATACGTTCAAAATTCCCTTCATACTCCGACACCTGGCTTCTAATCAGAAAGTAACCGTTTTTACCGGCATCGTTTCAGTTAATACAGATGCAGGCAGAACGTCTGCATGCTTCACCATCCGTGCATATCCGCCGTAAAAAAAAGAAAACAGATGACTTGCAAAAGCGGATTATTCAATATATTTCCGCTTTTAAACATTAATGTACCAGCAGGTGCATCATGACAGGAAAGAGGACAAGGCTGAGTTTCCGGGAAAGAATCTTTAAGCTGCTTTTCGTAGCAGGCGATAAATACAAATCAATGCTCAGGTGGCTTGAAGATCTCTGCCGCTTTGTTCTTGTCATATCCATATCCCTTTTCCTGATAGGCTTTCTTTTATATGTGGGCTTCATTGTCTCAGAGGAAAGCCTGACAGGAATCAGGGCTGCTTTCAGGATACTCTTCGTGCTGATTTATTTCGCGAAATACATTCCTGAATTGCTGGCACCGCGCAGGATATTCAATGGCTCGCCGGTTTTCAGGACGATTGTGTTCCTGCTGTGTACGGCAGTTTTCATTGCCAACTTCATAACGCCGGAAAAGCCATCTTCAATATGGACCCACTTCCATGGAACGGTTCCCATCATCATCGCCCTCTTTTTGATGACTATTTTGAGAATGTCGAAACTTCTCAGGAGGATTAGTACGGTGAAGATCCAGCCGGCAATGGTTTTTTCCATTATATTTCTGATTATAATATTCATAGGAACAGGTTTTCTGATGCTTCCGAAAGCCAATTACCAGAATGTTTCCTTCCTCGATGCCCTTTTTACATCAGTGAGCGCAGTGTGTGTTACCGGTCTGCAAGTCACTGATACGACAACATCCTTCACAATGATGGGCCAGATTATTATCCTTATCCTTATCCAGCTTGGCGGTCTGGGAATAATGACATTCACTGTTTTTTTCAGTTACATCTTTACCTCCAGCTCATCCTTCCGCGACGGTATTCTTCTGACGGAGCTTTTTTCGTCCGAGTCGATGGGAAATTTTTATAATATACTTGCCAGGATATTCCTTATTACTTTGCTCACTGAAGCTGCCGGATCGCTTCTTATATACGGGGTACTTGAACATGATGCGGCCGACAGGATTTTCTTTTCCGTCTTTCACTCGGTGTCAGCTTTCTGCAATGCCGGGTTCTCAACTCTATCCGACGGGCTGGCAACAGAGGGCATCAACCGGAACGCTTCTCTGAAAATAATAATATCCATACTTGTCATACTCGGCGGAATAGGATTCCCTGTGCTTCTTTTTGTATATCGCTATGCCAGGTATCTGTTCCAGGTTGTTTTAAGAAAGATCAGAAGGAGGCAGAAGCCCATAAGGCCGGAACAGCGTAACATTCCGGTAAGGATAGTGATTGCAACCACCGTGATTCTTATACTGGCCGGGATGGGGCTATTCCTGTTATTTGAACAAAATGGAAGCCTGAGCGGTAAAGATACCGGGATAAAACTGGTGGACGCCTTTTTTGGGAGCGTAAGCGCGAGATCGTCGGGATTCAGCAGTATGAATGTATCTCTCTGGAGCTATCCCACTGTTTTTATGATGATGATGTTGATGTGGATCGGTTCTTCTCCGGGTTCAACGGGAGGAGGTATCAAAACCACAACTTTCGCCATAGCGTTGATGTCGTCATGGAGTTATATCAGGGGAAGAGAGTACCTCAGGGTGAACAACAGGGAGATAAGCAATGATACAATCAGGAGGGTTCTGGCCATAATATTTTTCTCCCTGATATTTCTGACGGCCGGATTTCTGGGCCTGATGGTGGCGGAGCCTGGCAGGAATCCGGTTCATCTTCTTTTTGAAACAGTTGCAGCATACAGCACAACAGGATTGAGCCTGGCCGATCCCTCAACATTTACGGCTGCCGGTAAGTTGATCATAGTTTTTATGATGTTCATAGGAAGGATAGGTCCGCTGACACTTCTTGCAGGAATATTTACCGCCCATGGAAGAAGGTATTCAAGATACCCTGAAATTGATATTGTTATAAACTGACAAAATATGAAGTACATTGTAATTGGTCTGGGCTACTTCGGATCAAATCTGGCCTCCAGGCTTACCAGTATGGGCCATGAGGTGATAGGAGTGGATAATCATCCCGAAAGGCTTGATGAACTGAAAGACAGCGTCACCACGGTGATGAAGATGGATGCTACCAATGTGAATGCTGTCAGGAGCCTGCCCCTTGATGATGCAGATGCGGTAATTGTGGCTATAGGCGAGGACGTCGGTTCTTCCATACTGGCAGCATCCATACTGAAAAACCTGAAGGTAAAGCGAATAATTGGCAGGGCTATTCATCAGACTCATCACAGCATCCTGAACCAGATAGGGATAGATGAGGTGGTAATGCCGCTTGAGGATTC